>CAZQPJ010000369.1:0-2617 GCA_964595105.1 uncultured Bifidobacterium sp. | reverse complement strand
ACACCCGCCGGTACCATCACCGAGTGGCTCGGGTCGTCTTCACCGCCAATCTGCAGCGACACGTCGAGTGTCCGCCGGTGACGCTCGACGCGGGCACCGTCGACGAGGCGCTCCGCCTCGTGTTCGACACGAACCCGCGCCTGCGCGGTTACGTCGTCGACGAACGCGGCACCCTCCGCAAGCACATGTCGATCTTCGTCGACGGTGAACTCATCAAGGATCGCGCCCACCTCAGCGATCCGCTGTCGCCCACATCCGAGGTGTACGTGATGCAAGCGTTGTCGGGAGGATGACCATGGGAAGTCAGCTGTTGCATGTCGCAACCCGAAAGGGTCTGTTCGTGGTCGACGGAGTCGGCGCACAGGCCACGATCGTCGGCGAGCACTTCGTCGGCGACAACGTGATGCTCACGCTCGCCGACCACCGCGACGGCACCTGGTACGCGGTGCTCGACCACGGCCACTTCGGTGTGAAGTTGCACCGCTCATCCGACGCCGGCGCAACGTGGGATGAAGTGGCGGTGCCCGCGTATCCGCCCAAGCCCGAGGGCTTCGTCGACATCGACATGTGGGGTCGCGAGCGCGAGTGGGCGCTCATGAACATCTGGTCGCTCGAAGCTGCCACCGACTCCCCCGGCGCGCTGTGGTGCGGCACCTCACCGGGCGCGCTCTTCCGCTCCGACGATCGTGGAGAGTCGTGGCGAATGATCGAGTCGTTGTGGAATGTCGAAAGCCGAGTCCGCTGGAACGGCGGGGGTTCCGATCAACCCGCGCTCCACTCGATCTGCGTCGACCCTCGTGACCCGATGTGCGTGGTGGTGGCAGTGTCGAGCGGTGGCGTGTGGCGCACCTGCGACGGCGGCGAAACCTGGACCTCGCACACCACCGGAATGACGGTCACACACGTGCCGCCCGATCAGGCCGAGGACCCTGAGAACCAGGATCCGCACTGCGTGGTGCAGAGCCCCTCGAACCCCGACGTGTTCTGGTGCCAACACCACATGGGCATCTGGCGGTCTGTCGACAACCTCGCCACCTGGCAGCAACTCTTCTCGACCCCGTCATCGTTCGGATTTCCCGTCGCCGTGCACCCGCATCGGCCCGATCGGGCGTGGTTCATCCCCGCCCACTCCGACCAGAAGCGTGCTCCCATCGACGGTCGGGTGGTGGTGACCCGAACCGACGACGGCGGCCGCACCTTCGGAGAGGTCACGAACGGATTGCCCCAGCGACACGCCTACGACCTCGTGTTGCGCCATGCGCTCGACATCACGACGGACGGTTCGTCGCTCTCATTCGGCTCCACCACGGGCAATCTGTGGACGTCCGACGACGGGGGCGATCACTGGCACTCGGTCGCCACCAACCTGCCGCCCATCTACTCGGTGCGCTACGTCTGACGCTGTCGACCACCGCACCCCGGCCTCGAACGTCACCAACACAGCCGTAGCCTCACATCGATGAGTACTCGTGCGGGTCGGGCCGCCAACAGGACGCTGCGGAAGGCGCTCGGCTTCGCTGCCAATCGAGTGGCATCGAGCGACCGGTTGATGAGCGTCGTCTACGACCTGATGAACGAGACCAATTTCTCCGACCTCTCGCAGCACGAGGAGATGCTCAGCGATGCCGTGCGGGTGCAGGCCTACCACCGCGGTATCCACCGCAACGTGAGGCCGGGCGACGTGGTGGTCGACCTCGGCACCGGCACCGGCCTGCTCGCCTTCATGGCCAGTCGCGCCGGGGCGAAGAAGGTGTACGCGGTGGAGCACTCCGACTTCATCGAGATCGCCCGCGAGATCGGTCGCCACAACGGCTTCACGAACATCGAGTTCGTGCAGGCGAACAGCCGCGAGTTCACGCCGCCGGAACCGATCGACGTCGTCCTCCACGAACAGATGGGCGACGAACTGTTCAACGAGAACATGGTCCAGAACCTGTTGGATGTACGCGACCGGTTCCTGCGACCGCACGGTCGCATCCTCCCGGCGAAGTTCCGGCTCTTCGTGGAGCCCGTGAGCCTGCACGAGACGATGCGCGTCCGCAGGTTCTGGAACATCGACCTTCCCGATGGCATCGACCTCGGCCCGATGCGGGAGTCGCACGGCGCCGAGCGCTACCAGTCGGGCCGCGCCGAACAGACCTGGCTGCGTCCCGGCTCCGTGGCGGGCACACTCGGAACGCCGACACCGGTCATCGAGTTCGACCTCGACACGCTGGCGGGGGCGTCCGCTCTGCCCTCCGACGTCGTCGTCGAACGAACGGCCTCGACCGACATGATCGTCGACGGTACGTGCATCTGGTTCGAGGCAGTGTTCGACGACGAGACCGTGCTGTCGACCTCACCACTCGGCCCGCTCACCAGTTGGGGCAACCGGCTCTACCGCCTCGACCGTGAATTCGCGAAGGGCGAGCACCTGCGTGTCGACCTGCACATGCCGCGCCTCATCGACCCCAACACCTGGCTGGTGCTCCACTCCTGAAGCAGAGAGCGATCGTCAACTGGGTCATCGCCCACCCGGCCGACGTCGGGGTGGATATGACTTAGCGAATTCGCTAACCTTGGACCGTGATCGATGGGTCGACGCTTCGGGAACTCAGGCTTCGGCGGGGCTGGACGC
>CAZQPJ010000368.1:0-2620 GCA_964595105.1 uncultured Bifidobacterium sp. | reverse complement strand
GATGCGTGTCCCCCGCACGTTCGCTTTCGTCGACCTCTCCGGGTTCACGAACTACACCGCGGCCTTCGGCGACGACGCCGCGGGTCGGCTGCTCGGCGCATTCCGGGCCCTCGCCCGCGAGATCGCCGGCGAGCGCGGCGTGCGCATCGCCAAGTGGCTCGGCGACGGCTGCATGGTGGTGTCGGTCGATCGCGATGCATGCATCGCATTCACGCTCGAACTGCAGCAGCGGGCAGCCGAGGTGTGCGCGCCACTCGCACTCCGCATCGGAGTCGCCTCCGGCCACGCCCTGCTGTTCGACGGTGACGACTACATCGGCTCGGCGGTGAACATGGCCTCCCGCCTGTGCGATGCCGCGCACGACCAGGAGATCCTGCTGCCCACGATGCAGCTCGACCGCCTCCCCGAGGGCGTCGAGGCCGGCGAGCAGCGCGACGTGGAACTGCGCGGCTTCCCCGGTGCCATCAACGTGGTGCGGCTCACCGGTCGCCCGGTGTTGGCAGCGTCGAACGACACGGGCGAGCTCTGGACCCGTACGCCGTTCATCATCTGATGCGGTCGTGACGCTCGTTCGCGGCGCAGTGCTGTCGGCGTATTCGGAGCGGCTGCTCGACGACGTGGCCTTGGCCGCGGAGCATGGCATCACCTCCGTCAGGCTCGACGTCCCGTGGGTGCTCGCCCAGCCACGCCCCGGCAGCACCGCCGGCAGCGTGTTCGAACGGTTGAGGCTCGCCGCCGAGACCGCCGCCGCGGCCGGGGTCGCCACGTGGTTTCGACTGCTCCAGCCCGAGATACCCCACTGGTTCGATGACGAAGGTGGTTTCACCGACGCGCGCACCGCCGCCACGTGGTGGCCCCGTTGGGTGGAACTCGCTGCCGACCGACTGGGCGACGTGGCCGCAGGATGGGTGCCCATCGAGGCCCCGTTCGGCATGTGCCGGAGACTGATGCCCGACGACCCCCGACGGCACGGTGAGGTGACTCACCAGGTGATGGTGGCGTGGCGCGACGCCTGGCGCATCCTGCGCGGCCGAGTGCCGGTGGCGACCTCCCTCGACGTGGCAATCGAGCGGCCGAGCAACGAGTCGACAGAGGCAAGAGAGGCAGCGAATCGCCTCGACCATCTGCGCTGGGCTCTCTGGCTGCGCGGCCTCACCGACGGTGTGGTTCGGATTCCCGGACGAGCCGACCGGACGTTGCCCGATCTGGCGGGCAGCGTCGACGTGGTGGGCCTGGCCCTCCGCCGCGACGTCGAGACGTGCCTGTACCGCGCCGCCGAGTACGGGCTCGGCCACCCGCTCGCGGTGGTCTATCGGCCCGAGGGATCCTCGGACGGGGAACGTGCTCAGCAGGTGACCACGATGTGGCGGGAGGTGCGCAGGGCTGCCGACCAACTCGACATCGCGTCCGTCACCATCACCCCGTTCGTCGACGCGCCGGACAACCCCGGCATCGTCACCATCGATCGCGAATTGAAGGACAGCGGCCACACCTTCGTCACCGCCTGAACCGAGGTTTCCGTGCGCCTCTGGGCGGCACGGAAACCTCGTTCCGAGGACGGGTCAGGAGCGACTGCGGTACGTGGCGGCCGACGAGTCGCCCGACGCGTCCTTGTTGAGGCGCTTCGACAGGTGCAGGCCTTCGAGCACGAACTCCACGGCCGCCGCCAGCGCCGCAGGCGACGAGTCGCCGCCGGCGAGTTGGGTCGCCGGGGCACGCAACGCCGGCACCGAGTCGAGAAGGCCGGCGAGCGTGGAGGAGGGAACATCCTCACCCGTGTGCGCCACGGCACCGGCCTCGAACGCCGACACCACCTCGCGAACAACGTCGGGTGACACCGACTCCTTGAAGACCGTGAGCACGGCAGCCTTCACGAGGTTCTCGAGAATCGCCCCCTCGCGGCCCTCCTCGAGCGATTCGATCTCCACCTTGCCGCTGGTGCTGGCCGCCAGTGCAGCGAGGTCGCTGACACGCGGCACCACCGTGCGTTCACCGGCGCGCAGACCTCGGCGCAGCGCGTTGGCACCGAGCACCTCGAGGTTGCTGACCGACAGGCGCACGCTGACGCCGCTGCGTTGGTTCACCTGATTGCTACCCCGCGCCAACTGGCTGAACGTGGCCACCACGTGCTGCATGTAGTCGGGCATGTTCACCACGACATCGCCGACCGACGGCGGTCGGGCCTCCTGCTGCATGATGGCCATCTCGGTGGCCGCATCGAGCGGGTAGTGGGTTCGGATCTGGCTGCCGAAGCGGTCCTTCAGCGGGGTGATGATGCGCCCGCGGTTGGTGTAGTCCTCGGGGTTGGCCGACGCCACCAGCAGGACATCGAGCGGCAGGCGGATCTTGTAGCCGCGAATCTGGACGTCACGCTCCTCGAGCACGTTGAGCAGGCCCACCTGGATGCGCTCGGAGAGGTCTGGGATCTCGTTGATGGCGAAGATCCCACGGTTGGTGCGCGGCACGAGGCCGTAGTGAAGGGTCAGTTCGTCGCTGAGGTAGCGCCCCTCGGCCACCTTGATCGGGTCGACCTCACCGATGAGGTCGGCGATAGAGGTGTCGGGCGTGGCGAGCTTCTCACCGAACCGATCGTCGCGGTGCACCCAGTCGATGGGCGTGT
>CAZQPJ010000367.1:0-2646 GCA_964595105.1 uncultured Bifidobacterium sp. | reverse complement strand
ACCGACGACCTACGCCTTACCATGGCGTTGCTCTACCGACTGAGCTAGGAGGGCAACGGTGCGCGGCAGAGCCGCAGACCGACCGACAAGCATAGCGGCGCGGTTCCACGCGCGGCCACGAGAATCGCGATTCCGCGAACCGGGCACCGCTACCCTCCCACACGTGGGAACGATCACCCTCCGACTCGCCACGGTGGCCGATGCCGAGCAGGTGCGGGCCATCTACAACCACGAGGTCATCCACACCGCCGCCACCTTCGACCTGGTGCCGCGAAGCCTTCCCGACCAGCAGCAGTGGCTGGCCGCACGCAGCGGGGCGTTCTCCGCAGTGGTGGCGGTCGACCCTGACGACGCCGAGGGCGAGGTGATCGGGTTCGCCGCCCTGTCGCCCTACAAGGAGCGGCCGGCCTACCGCACCAGCGTCGAGGACTCGGTCTACGTGCGACGCGATCGCAACGGGCAGGGCGTCGGCAGCAAGTTGCTGGAGGAACTGCTCGCGGTGGCCGCCAACAGTGGCTTCCACGCCGTCTTCGCCCGCATCAATGCGTCCAGCGAGGGCTCCATCGCCCTGCACCGCAAGTGCGGGTTCGAGTTGGTGGGCATCGAACGCGAGGTGGGGCGCAAGTTCAACCGCTGGCACGACGTGGCGCTGATGGAGCACCTCCTCGGCTGAGGTCCGAACCTCCGAAACGCAAGCCTCAGAGTTCGAGACCGAGCCGCTCGGCCTCGTCGGCCAGGGCCAGCCATGCCTCCTCGGCGGCATCGACGGCCGCCTGGGCAGCGGTGAGGCGATCACCCAGCGCCGCCAGTTCGCGGTGGTCGAGACTGGCGACCAGTTGGGCGGTCAGCGCATCACGCTGCTCCGTTGCCGCGGTGAGCTCTCGCTCGGCCTGACCCAGCTGCCGTCGCACCGTCGACGGGCTGCGGCCCCCACCCGGCTTCGACAGCGAGGTCGCCGGCGCCTTGGCACCGGCCGGCGCGGCTGCTGCGGCGGGCGCAGCAGGGTTCGCACCGCCCCCCGACGATGCCGTGGAGGGGCGAACGGCAAGCCAGCCGGCGACGCCACCGCGCACCCATTCGGCTCCACCCCGGCCGTCGAGCGCGAGCAGTTCATCGGTCACCCGGTCGAGGAACGACCGGTCGTGGCTCACCGTGACGACGATCCCGGGCCAGTCGTCGAGGAAGTCCTCGAGGGCGCGCAGCGTGTCGAGATCGAGATCGTTCGTCGGTTCGTCGAGCAGGAGCACGTTCGGCTGCTCGGCCAGGGTGAGCAACAGTTGCAGGCGTCGCCGCTCTCCTCCGCTCAGCGTGCCCACCGGGGCGAACTGGGCGTCGCCGTCGAACCAGAAGCGTCGCATCAGGTTCACGTCGGCCAGCGACGGTTCTCCCTTGTCGCCGGCCACCAGGTCGCGAACCCTTGCCGCTGGGTCGGTGCCACGCCACAACTGGTCGTAGTAGCCGATCCGTACCGTGGCACCACGCTCGACCGAGCCGACCGACGGCTCGAGCCGGCCGGCCACGAGGTCGAGCAGCGTCGACTTCCCGGCGCCATTCGGACCCACCACGCCGATGCGGTCGCCCGGCTCGAACGCCACGCTCACCCCTGCCAGCACCGACGTACCGTCGGGCCACGAGAACGACACGTCACGGACCTCGACACCCTTCGAACCCAACCGCTGGGAACCCATCTGCAGCGCGAGGTCACCCGAGCGCGCCGCCGCCTGTGCACGGCCGTTGACGATGGCCGTGGCAGCGGCGATGCGCGCCTTCGGTTTCGAGGTGCGCGCCGGCGCGCCGCGCCGCAACCACGCGAGCTCGCGGGCAGCGAGGTTCTTGCGCACGGCCTCGGCTGCCTCGGCCCGCTCCTCGCGCGCTGCGCGTCCGGCCAGATAGGCCGCGTAGCCGGAACCCGCATGCCATCCCTCCGGAACATGGAGGAACGCCGCACCGCGGTCGATCTCGAGCACCTTGGTGGTGACTCGGTCGAGCACGTGCCGGTCGTGGGTGACGAGCACCAGACCACCGCGGTAGGCGGCGAGCCATTCCTCCAGAAACCGGATGGCATCGAGGTCGAGGTGGTTGGTCGGCTCGTCGAGGATCAGCGCCTCGTACTCGCCCACGAGCAGTCGTGCCAGCGCCACACGCTTGGCCTGGCCGCCCGACAGCTCGTCGGTACGGGCGTCGAGCAATGGTGCCATGCCGAGCCGGTCGAGCATCGCCTCGCCCTGCCACGTCCCTCCCACGGCGTCGCGCACCGTCCCGGTCGGCAACTGCGGCTGCTGGAGGAGGAATCCCACACGCGCACCACGGCCCCAGCGCACCTCGCCGGCCTCGGGCTCGAGTTCGCGGGCGAGCATCCGCAGCATGGTGCTCTTGCCGCACCCGTTGATGCCGACCACACCCACACGGTCGCCGTCGGAGATCGTGAGCGACACGCCCGCGAAGAGAGGGCGGTTCGGCCGGCTGGCGGCAAGTCCCTCTGCATCGATGACGATCATCCGAAATCACCCTTCACGCGACGATCGCCAGGCCCGAGGGCCTGGCGATCGATGTGGTGGGCCGGGAAGGATTCGAACCTCCGAAGGACGACGCCGGTTGATTTACAGTCAACTCCCTTTGGCCACTCGGGCACCGACCCATCAGCGG
>CAZQPJ010000366.1:0-2652 GCA_964595105.1 uncultured Bifidobacterium sp. | reverse complement strand
AGCGCGGTGATCACGCTCATCTGTCGCATCTGGTCGCGCTGGCCGGGCATGCGCAGCGTGCGAGTGGTGACATCAACACCGATGGCGATGCCCACGCACAGCGTGCCCACCGGCATGCCATCCTGCTCCGCGGGACCTGCCACACCGGTGAGCGCCAGCGTCACGTCGGCGCCCAGAACCCGCTGTGCACCCACCGCCATCGCGGCTGCCGCGGCCTCGCTGACCACGGGTCCCTCCGGAACACCGAGCACGTCGAACTTGACGTCGCTCGCGTAACTCACCACACCACCACGGAACACGTCGCTGGCGCCGGGCACGTTGGTGATGCGACCAGCCACCAGGCCGCCGGTCACCGACTCGGCGAGACCCAGCGACATGCCGCGCTCGCGCAGCAACTGCAGGACGATGCTCTCCATCGTGTCGTCGTCGACACCGAACACGATGTCGCCGACGATGGAGCGCACCTCCGCGTCCCACCGGTCGATCAGGGCTGTTGCCTCGGCGGCCGTGGCCGCCTTCGCGGTGAGTCGCACCTTGATGCCCTCCCCCCCGCTGGCGAGGAAGGCGAGCGTGGGGTTGCCCTCGGCGTCGAGTCGCTCGATCACGGGGTCGAGCCGCTCGTTGAGGCCGCTCTCGCTCTCGCCCCAGGTGCGCAACGTGCGGCTGACGATGACGCTGGCTTCGCCACTCCGCGACAGCAGGTCGGGCAGCACGGCTCGCTGCATCATGTCCTTCATCTCGTGCGGCACGCCGGGCACCGCGTACATCACCTTCGGACGGCCGTCGATGGTGACCGGGCAGATGAGGCCCGGCGCAGTGCCACGAGTCTGGGGAATCACGGTGGCACCCACCGGCACCAGTGCCTGCCGCAGGTTGTTCTCTGCCATCCGGCGGCCGCGGGACGCGAACAGTTCCCGGATGACATCGGCCACTGCTTCGTCGTGTCGGAGTTCGACGCCCATCACCTCGGCGATGGCCTCCCGCGTGAGGTCGTCGTGGGTGGGCCCGAGGCCACCGCACATGATGACCGCATCGGCATCGGCCAGCACCCGTCGCAGCAGCGAGGTGATGCGGCCGAGGTTGTCGCCCACCTTCACCTGCAGCAGGGAGTCGATGCCCACCGCCGCGAGTTGCTCGCCGATCCACTGGCTGTTGGTGTCGGTGATCTGGCCGAGCAGCAGTTCGGTGCCGACGGCGACGACGTCACACCGCACGGCGGGCCCGATACACGTACTGGCTGAAGCTGATGAGCGCCAGCGCCACCGAGATCCAGAGGAGCCCGTTCCAGAACCACTTCACGGAGTCGGTGAGCGGCAGGATGGCGAAGCCCACCGCCAACTGCTGGATGAACGTCTTCCACTTCGCCACCTTGCTCGCAGGCACGCTGACGCCCTTGGCGCCCACGAAGGTGCGGTAGAGACTGATGGCGAGTTCGCGCCCGGCGATGATGGCCACCGGCACGATGGAGAACGTTCCGTTGCTGACGAGGAAGAACATCGCCCCGAGCACCAGCACCTTGTCGGCCAACGGGTCGAGGAACGCACCGAGCGTGGTGGCACCGTGCCGGCGCGCCAGGTAGCCATCGACACCGTCGGTGGAGCACAGCACGAACCACAGCAGGAACGACGGCCATGTTCCGCCCGGCGTGTCGGGGATGAGCAGGAACATGAACGGCGCCACCAGGATGCGCGCCACCGTGACCAGATTGGCCCATGTCTTCACTGCGCTGGGGTCGACCGGCATCAGACCGAGTCTCCCACGCGATCCGGGCCGAGCGCATCAACCACCAGCACCTCGTGGAACTCACCCACGGCGAGGTGATCGGGCACCTCGATGACGCCGTCGATCTCGGGGGCCTCTCGCGTGCTGCGCGCCACACCCGGTTCGTCGACCAGCACGCGCACGGTGGCCCCGATGGTGGCGTCGCTGCGTGCTGCGGTGATGGCGTCCTGCATTTCGCGGAGTTCTGCGAGTCGCTCGTTCATCAGGCCGGGCTCGACCGCACCGTCGAGGTCGGCGGCGTAGGTGCCGTCCTCCGCGCTGTAGGCGAAGAACCCGCACCAGTCGAGTTGGGCTTCCTCGACGAACGCCAGCAACTGGTCGTGATCGGCCTCGGTCTCACCGGGATAGCCGACGATGAAGTTGCTCCGGAACGCCGCCAGCGGCTCGCGGGCCCGGATGTCGGCGATGCGCCGCAGGAAGCGGTCGCCGTCGCCCCAGCGGCGCATGCGGCGCAGCAACGGCTTGCTGACGTGCTGCAACGACAGGTCGAAGTACGGCACACCGGTGTCGCAGATGGCGTCGATCAGTTCGTCGGTGAGGTCGCTCGGGTAGAGGTACAGGAGTCGAGTCCACGGCGTCACCGCACTGACGGCGCGCACCAGCGGCACGATCGACCCTGCGCCGAGTTCATCGGGCCGGTCCTTGCCGTAACTGGCCAGGTCTTGGGCCACCAGCACGATTTCTCGGGCCTGCAGTTGCTCCACCTCGGCGAGGATCGACGCCACGTCGCGGCTGCGCTGCGGCCCACGGAACGACGGGATGGCGCAGAAGCCGCAGTTCCGATCGCAGCCCTCGGCGATCTTCACGTAGGCCCACGGCGACACCGACTTCGGCCGGGGAAGGTTCAACAGGTCGAGCGACGGAATGGGC
>CAZQPJ010000365.1:0-2666 GCA_964595105.1 uncultured Bifidobacterium sp. | reverse complement strand
ACGAGGGTGCCCGCGACCTGATGCGCCTTCATCCGGATTGGGTATGCCGGGTGCCCTGCGTAGGCTCTGTTGCCGACATCGACACCACGGAGGACCTCGACCGATGGAAAAACTGCTGAACGAGTTCACGGTGAATCGCTCCATCGATCACGCGTGGGCGGTGCTCACCGATGTCGAGCGCATCGCTCCATGCCTGCCCGGTGCGCAACTCCAGGAGATCGAGGGCGACGTCTTCCGCGGCGTGGTGAAGGTGAAGTTGGGTCCCATCTCCACCGCGTTCAAGGGTCAGGCCACCTTCGTCGAGCGCGACGACACCAACCACCGTGCGGTGCTGAAGGGCGAGGGTCGCGACACGGGCGGCAAGGGCAACGCCGACGCGCTCATCACCGCTCAACTCGAGTCGGTGACGGAATCCAGCACGAAGGTCGTCGTCACCACCGAACTGCACATCACCGGCAAGGTCGCCCAGTTCGGCCGCGGCATCATGGGCGACGTCAGCGAGAAGCTGATGACCCAGTTCGCCAACAACCTCAACACGATGCTCGACGCCGAGGGAGCACCCACCGAGGCTCCCGCCCCGGTCGCTGAGCCGGCAGTCGCTGAACCGGCGGCCGAGGCCGCACCCACCACGTCGACGTCACCGACCACCCCGCCGCCTGCCAAGCGCACCATCAACGGTCCCGCCGCCGAGCCCATCGAACTCTCCGACCTCGCCGGTTCGGCAGTCCTGAAGCGCATGCTGCCCGTGTTCGGCGGCATCGTGCTGCTCCTCCTCGTGCTGCGTCGCCTCCGCAAGTAGTCAGTGGACGACCAAAGTCAGGTCGCCGAACTTCTGGGGCGCGTACCCCAGAGCGAGTTCGAGGTGGTCGTGCGCGACCCCGACGGCACCCCCGTCGTGCTGCGCAACGCGCCGTTCCTGCGCGATGGCACACCGATGCCGACGCTCTACTGGCTGGCTGGACGTGACGCGAACCGATCGATCGGCCGACTCGAGGCCGAAGGTGGCGTGCGCCGTGCGGAGGCGGAGATCGACGCCGACCTCATCACCGCCCTGCACGCCCGGTACGCAGCAGAGCGTGACGCCCTGATTCCTGCGCACCACGACGGGCCGCGGCCCTCCGGCGGCGTGGGTGGCACTCGCGAGGGCGTGAAGTGCCTCCACGCTCATTACGCCTACCACCTCGCCGGCGGTGACGACCCGGTGGGCCGCTGGGTGGCCGCACACCTCGAGGCAACCCCATGACGCTCGTTCGGCTGCACCTCGACCGCCACCGCATCTCGGTGACGAACGACGAACTCAGCACCCACCTTCCAGTCGGTGTGGCACACCTCGCTGATGCGATCACCACCGACCCGCCCGCGCCCGAGGAACTCACCAACGCCATCGGCACCGTGCTCGATCACCTCGAGGACGCCGGCCGCGAGGTGCCAGCCCTGGAGTTCGCCGACCGCATCGAACTGCACGGCGAACTCGTGTCGGTCGTGGCGGCCA
Organism: uncultured Bifidobacterium sp.; assembly: GCA_964595105.1. Classification (GTDB taxonomy): domain Bacteria; phylum Actinomycetota; class Acidimicrobiia; order Acidimicrobiales; family Ilumatobacteraceae; genus UBA668. The sequence goes on along the minus strand of CAZQPJ010000365.1, from coordinate 1,174 downwards.
TCGAGGTCGGTGCTCCGGTGGGACTGCCGTTCGAACTGTCACGCGAGGCCGCAGAAGACGTGTTCCGCACGCTCGTCACCGAGCGTCGCGCCGAACGAGCCGCCAACCCCGGCCTACCGACCCACGCCGTGCACGACGTACTGGGCCCGGTGATCGCTCTCGTGTCGGTGATGCGGTTCACAGCCGCCACCTCGGTCTGGCTGGTGGACGAATGAGCGGCCGCGGCTTCGGCCACCCGTCGGCCCCGAACAGCGCCATCCGGCTCTACGGGAAGCGCATCATGCTGCGACCGCTCACGCACGTCGACTGGCCACAGTGGTTCGAGGTCCGCCGCCGCAACGAGCACTGGCTGACCCCGTGGGAGCCCCTGCGTCCGAGCAACCTGCTCGACCCCACGCGCGACCGCGATGCCTTCGCATCACGCTGCACGGCCCGCGATCGTGATCGCCAGATGGGCGTGGCGTTCGGCTTCGGGGTGTTCGTCGGTGCCGACTTCGCCGGCGAGATCAACCTCAACAACGTCAGCCGCGGCGCGGCGCAGAGCGCCACCATCGGGTACTGGATCGATCAGCAGAAGGCCGGCCAGCGCTACACGGCAGAGGGCGTGGTGGTGCTCGCCAAGTTCGCGTTCGAGCAACTCCACCTTCACCGGCTGGAGGTGTGCATCGTGCCACGCAACCGCAACAGCCGACGGGTGATGGAGACCCTGCAGTTCCGCGACGAGGGCGTCGCCGAGCGCTTCCTCGAGATCAACGGCACGTGGGAGGACCACGTGCGGTACGGGTTCACCGTCGAGGAGTGGGAAGCGCGCCGCGACGACCTGTCGGCGAACTGGCTCTGATGCGGATCAGGCTTGTTCGGCGGCGAGCCGGAACGCCTGAGCCTTCGCCCGGCGCACCGCACTGCGACGCTTCCATTCCTTCATCTTCCAGTGACGCAACCGCCGCGGCGATGCGTTCTTCTTGGCCCGCTCGGCGTCGTGGTGGTGCAGGGGCACCCAGGCACGGCCTGGTTCGTGCACCTCGTCGGGCTCGTAGCCCGCGCTCACCTGTGCCGCCACCGAGTGCAACTCGCTGTTGATGCGGTGCCGCTCGTTGTGGGCGTGTGCCCGCAGGTCCATCTTCGGTGGCGGTGCCACGTCGTGACTGCGATGCCGTTGGCTCATGGGTACCTC
>CAZQPJ010000364.1:0-2688 GCA_964595105.1 uncultured Bifidobacterium sp. | reverse complement strand
CGCGCACCGCCCAGTACTCCTGCAGCACGTCGCCGTAGTTCCACGGCCGGAACCAACCGCCGAACCTGTCGAGGTTCGCACCGAGTCGTTCGTGCACCTCGTGCAGACCGGTGCGACGGAACGTGTCGATGTGCACGCCGCTGGCCGCCTCGGCGAGGCTGATCTGACGCGACGCCGGCCGGGCACGGAACGGCTCGGGCACCGTGCCACTGCGGTCGGCCACGAAGGCACGCAGGTGCGGCATGCACACCCCGCCCTGACAATGGCCCACACCGCACAGGCTCGAACGCTTCACGAGTTCGAGATCGCGGAAGCCCTTGTCCCACACGCCCTGGAGGTCTTCGACGGTGATCTTGCCGCACGGGCACACCACGCCCTCCACCGGTGCCGGCGGCAGCGGGTGGGCAACCGCGGCTGCACCGACCACCTCGACCGGCACCATCGGCGCCATGCGCGCCAGTACGTCACGCGGGGCCGAGCCGAGATCGACGATGACACTGTCGCAGGCGACGCGGCGCCCGTCGACGAACTCGACCTCGGCGACCCGACCCGCGCCGTGGAACGCCTTCACGTCGTGGCCCACGGTGACCGTGGTGCCGAGGTCGACACCGGCCTCACGAGCTCGCTGAGCAGCACGCGGCGTGTAGAGCCCGGCGAGGTTGTTGCCGGGGCACACCGGGTGCACCTCCGCCGCACCGGTGGCGAGCGTGATGTGATGGGCGTGATAGTGGTCGACGCCATCGGGACGCCTGACGATCAGCGACGGACCGTCGAAGATGCCCACCACCTCGTCACCGTTGGCAGCGTCGAGCACGAGCACGTCGTGACCCGCAGTGCGTTGGACGGCGGCGGCCTCGATGCCGCTGTCACCTGCACCCACCACGATGTGGTCGGCGGCGCGGTGCCGCACCGTGACGGCGGCGTGATGCTCGGCGAGGGCGGGCGACGGGTGCGAGCCGTTGGGGTGGCGCTGCACCACGGTGCCAGGACGCGCTGCGGTCTGACACGTGCGTGTCCACGGGGTGCCATCGACCACGGCGACACAACTGTTGCAGTCGCCGGCAAGGCACAGCGTGCCGCCGTGCGACGGATGTTGACCGGCCCTCAGCACTGCGATGGCCAGCGAGTCGCCGTCGGCGAACTCGATGGGTGCACCGTCGTACACGATGCGGCTCATGCGGACTCCCAGGGGGTTGCGAGTGAACGAGGCGACGCTATCGCGGAACGACCGCGCGGTGAAACAGCCGGCGATGGTCCCCCACCAGGCTGTGCCACACTTGCGGAATGTCGAATCAGATGAGCCGTCGCGAACTCGCCCGCTGGTCGCTGCTCGGGGCCGGATCGATTCCTCTGGCCGCCCTCATCGCAGCATGTTCGAAGGAGTCGGGAGGCGCCGTCGGCAGCACCGCCGCGCCCACCTCCTTGCCGGCGCCCACCACCGCAGCACCCGGCACCACGGTGGCCATCGACCCGAGCACACCCTGGTGGCTGCAGGCCAACTTCGCCCCGGTGATGGACGAACTCACGGTCACCACCCTCGAGGTGCGCGGCGCACTACCGCCCACCCTGTCGGGCCTCTACGTGAAGAACGGCTCGAACCCGCCGCGGTCGGACTCGCCGCACTGGTTCTTCGGCGACGGCATGGTGCACGGCGTGAAGTTCACGAACGGCACGGCCGAGTGGTACCGGAACAAGTGGGTGCAGACCCAGCCGTTCCGCGACAAGCAGGGTTTCGGCGAGGGCGCCCCTGGCGGCGAGGGCAACCAGTCGAACGTGTCGGCGCTGTGGCACGGCGGCATGCTGCTCACCAGCGGCGAGGTCGGCTTCCCCTACCAACTCGACCCGAGCGACCTCTCCACCAAGGGGGTCTTCGACTACGGCGGTGCCCTCACGGGTTCGTACACCGCACATCCGAAGATCGACCCGAAGACGGGCCGCATGCACTCGTTCGGGTACGGCTTCACCGCCCCGTTCCTGAGTTATTACGTCATCGAGCCCGACGGCACGTTGAGCCACCAGGAGCCGATCGACATCCCGCGTAGCGTGATGATCCACGACATGCAGATCACCGAGACCGATGCCGTGTTCTGGGATCTGCCCGTGGTGTTCGACCTCGATGCCGCCATCGCCTACATCAACGACCCGAAGAGCGGTGTCATGCCGTTCCAGTGGAAGCCGGAGGCCGGCGCACGCGTGGGCGTGATGCCCCTCGAGGGCGGCGCCGACAAGATGCAGTGGTTCGACATCGACCCGTGCTACGTGTTCCACACCGTCAACGCGTACCGCGAGGGCAACTCGGTCATGGTCGACGTGTGCCGTCTCAGTTCGATGTTCGACGCCAGCGTCGGCGACCTCGGAATCCAGAGTTCGCTGCGCAGGTGGACGCTCGACACCTCCACAGGCAAGGCCACCGACGACATTCTCGAGACGTCCGATCCCGGCGACCTGCCCACTCGCGACCCTCGCCTGGTCGGCCGCAAGCACCGCTACGGCTATCTCGTCGGCAGCCGGGAGAACCCCGACACGGTGGAACTCGGTGCTGTCATCAAGCACGACTTCCAGAACGACTCGCGGGTGTCGTGGGACCCCGGCCCGACTCGCCACGCCACGGAGCCGTACTTCATTCCCGGCGACCCGAAGGACCCGGCGGATGATGCCGGCTGGGTGCTCAGCTTCGTGCACGACGAC
>CAZQPJ010000363.1:0-2698 GCA_964595105.1 uncultured Bifidobacterium sp. | reverse complement strand
CCTGAGGAATTGCTCGCGGCGCTCCGTGCTGACATGAAATCCCAGTTGTCCGTTGGCGATCGCTCGCTCCGGATGGAGGACCGCGGGGGCGCCGGGCCGAACGTGTGGTTGTTCGTCGGCGTGAACGGCGTGGGCAAGACCACCACGATCGGCAAGGTCGCTGCGCAACAGCGTTCCGACGGGCGCAAGGTACTGCTCGCCGCAGGCGACACGTTCCGCGCTGCGGCAGCCGAGCAGTTGCAGACCTGGGCACAACGATCCGGGGCCGAGTTCGTGCGCGGCAACGAGGGTGGCGACCCGAGTGCGGTGATCTTCGACGGTGTGCAGGCCGCTGCGGCGCGCGGCTGCGACCTCGTGCTCGGCGATACGGCCGGCCGGCTGCAGAACAAGTCGAACCTCATGGAGGAGCTCCGCAAGGTCCGGCGGGTGGCGGACCGTGATCCGGGAAGGGTCACCGAGGTGTTGTTGGTGATCGACGCAACCACTGGACAGAACGGGTTGGTGCAGGCGAAGGAGTTCGGCGATGTCACGGAGGTCACCGGGGTGGTGCTCACCAAACTCGACGGCTCCGCCAAGGGCGGCATCGTGTTCGCCATCGAGACCGAACTCGGCCTTCCCGTGAAGCTGGTGGGACTCGGCGAGACCATCGGCGACCTCGTGCCGTTCGACCCGACCCAGTTCGTGGAAGCACTCTTCGCCGACGTGTGAACTTTTCCGGTGGTTCGGGAACCGACACCGTGTCACCTTCGTCACATCCGGCAGCCGTACGCTTGGCGCTGTCCCCCTGAAAGGTCCCGACATGTTGCGTTCCCGCCGTTTCGCTCTCGTTGCCGCTGTTGCGGTGCTCGGTCTCGCCGCGTGCGGCGATGCCAAGCCCAGCACCACCGCCGGCAAGGCACCTGCCGTCATCCACGTGGGAGGTGTGGGCGGTGCGGCCGGTGCCAAGCCGGCCACCGCGAATGCGTCGATCGCCGTCGGCGACCGCATGATGGCGCCGTACGGTCAGATCACGTACGTGTTCGACGGCACCTTCCCCGATCTCGGCTCCTCGGCAGCGGCGTGGACCCTTCCGACCAATCCCCAGATCGATCAGGCTCGCCTGTCGGCCATTGCGGCGGCGTTGGGCATCACCGACACGGCGGTCCGCGCCGTGCCCGCCGAGCAGGGCGGCGGATGGCAGCTGGGTTCGGCCGACTACACCGGCCCCAGCCTTGCAGCCGGTACCGACGCCATGGGCAGTTGGTGGTTCAACAGTGGCCCCACCACCGATGCGAACGTCGCGGCAGCGTGCGGTGTCACCGATCCCGTGGCCGTCGACGCCTCGGGTGCCACCGTGGCGCCGCCGCCGACGACCGTCGAGTGCCCGGTGCCGCAGCCGCCGGCCAACGTGCCCACGAAGGACGATGCGCTCGCCAGGGCCAAGCAGCAGTTCCAGGCAATGGGGTACGACACCGCTGCGTACGACTGGGACACCTACGCCGACGAGTGGAGCGCCTCGGTGACGGGATACCTGTTGCTCGGCGGCCACCGCAGCCCGCTCACCGTGTCGATGGGCTTCGGCGGCGAGGGCGTGGTCAGCTATGCGAGCGGCCATCTGGCCAGCCCGCAGGCAGCGGGTGACTATCCCACCGTCGATGGCGCCACGGCGCTCGCTCGCCTCAACGACACCACCGGAAAGTGGGGCTGGTTCGGCGGACCGATGGTGATGGCCCGAGGCGGCGTGGCCATCGACGCGGTTGCCACGGGCGCGGCGTCGTCGGGGAGCGCTGGCTCCGGAGGCGCAGCCGTCACGCCCACGCCGCAGGCGCTGCCGCCCGATACCTCCACTGCGTCAGCGCCGGTGGAGCCGGGTGCTCCGGTCGCCACCATGCCGATCGTGCCCACGGGCGACACCATGCCGGCACCCGAACCGATCACCATCACGCTGTCCACCGTGAAGGCCGACCTCACCACGGTGTGGGCCGAGGACGGCACGGTCTTCATCCTGCCTGCCTACACGTTCGGCTCGGCCGACGGGGGCGCCTACACCATCGTGGCCGTCGACGAGACCTACCTCGACATGCCCGAGCCTGCGGTCATCGATCCGACCGTCGTCGAGCCGATGCCGGTGGAGACCGCGCCGGCCGTGGCGCCCGAGGTCACCACCGAGCAGGCGGCGGTGCTGGTGGGTCTCACCCTCGACGAGGCCACGGCTGCTGCCGAGGCCAATGGATGGCTCGTGCGAGTGAGCACGCTCGACGGCGCCAGCCAGCCGCTCACCATGGACTTCCTGTCGAACCGGGTGAACGTGTCGGTGCAGGCCGGCACGGTGGTGGCCATCGACAACGTCGGCTGAGCCGCAGGCCGGTAGCGTTCCCGGCGCATGTTCGATTCGCTGTCATCCCGCCTCGAAGGCATCGTCAAGCGACTGCGCGGCAAGGGTCGCCTCACCGCCGACGATGTCGACGAGGTGCTGAAGGAGATCCGCACGGCACTGCTCGAGGCCGACGTCAACGTCGGTGTGGTGCGCAACGTGGTGGCCCGCATCCGCGAGCAGGCCGTGGGCGCTGCAGTCAGTGAGGCGCTCGACCCGGGCCAGCAGGTCGTCAAGATCGTCAACGCCGAGCTCACCGCCATGCTCGGCGGGGAAACGCTGAAGATCCATTTCGCCAGTCGTCCGCCCACCGTGGTGCTGATGGTCGGCCTGCAGGGCTCCGGC
>CAZQPJ010000362.1:0-2702 GCA_964595105.1 uncultured Bifidobacterium sp. | reverse complement strand
CGACCTCCGCAGCCGCACCCAGGGTCGTGCCACCTACACCATGCAGTTCGCCATGTACATGGAAGTCCCGCCGAACATCGCCAGCGACATCATCAAGCGAGTCCGCGGCGAGTGACCGAACACGAATGGGGCGCCGCCACATGGCGGCGCCCCATTCGTCGTTTTCCGGGCTGGAATCGAGGGTTCCGTGCGCCGCGGAGCGGCACGGAACCCTCGATCTGAACCGGTCAGTAGTCGATGCGCTTCAGGAACCCGCCGTCGATGGTGATGTTGACGCCGCTGATGTGGCGCGCCCGTGCGCTGGCGAGGAACACCACCGCATCGGCCACGTCGGTCGGGCTGCCGAGGTGGCCACCCGGGTGCGCCTTCTCCGTGGCTTCGAAGAACGGCGGCATGCCCTGCTTGATGAAGTCCCAGTCGCCGCCCTCCACGAAGATCGGCCCCGGCGACACCACGTTGCATCGAACGCCCTTCGGCCCCAGCACCTGCGCCTGACCGAGGGTCCAGTTGGTGACCGCCGCCTTGAACGCGCTGTAACTGTTGGCGCCCATCGCGAAATGTTCGGAGGTGGCAGTGGTGCCGATGCTGATGAGCGAACCGCCACCGTCGCACAGGAACGGCGTGGCTGCCTCGGCGCCGTGCACCAGCGACATGAGGTCGATGTCGAAGTTCTTCCGCCAGCCATCGAGGTTGCGGGCCGGCTTGCCGGACGTGTTGTGCACGTAGGTGTCGATGCCGCCGAGTTGTTCGGCCGACGACGCCACCCATGCGCGCAGCGCCTCGTGGTCGGCCACGTCGACGCTCGCGCCGATGGCTCGGGCGCCGTGTGCGGCACCACCGTTGAGTTCGGCCACCGCTGCCTCCACTGCGTCACCGTGGCGGGCGCAGATGGCCACCGAGGCGCCCTCCGCCAGCAGTGCCTCGGCAATGGCTCGGCCGATTCCCTTCGTGGCGCCGGTCACGAGTGCGCGTGTGCCGATGAGTCCGAGTTCCATGGCGGTTCCCCCTGTGTCGCAGCCCTGTCGGCCCGCAACCTACTGTGGGTGCATGCAGGGGTTGTACCACCCGTTCACCCGGGCGCTGTACGAGCAGGATGGCAACGGCAACGTTCGCGTCTCGCTCGACGGTCGCTGGGGTCGGTTCCGGCCGGACGGGCGGTGGATCGAGGGTGAGATCTTCGAGGCCGATCCGCAACTGTGCGGGTGGGTGGCCGGTCCGCGCATGACCAGTCAGCGCGCTCCGAAGCAGGCGTCGTGACCGACAGCCTGTCGCAGTTCGACCCGTTCGACGCTGCCGCGCTGCAGTGCCCGCACGCCGCCTACGCCAGGATGCGCGACGAGGCACCGGTGCTGTTCCTCGAACGTCTCGGCATGTGGATGGTCACCCGCCACGACCTCGTGTGTCAGGTGCTGCGCGACACTGCCACCTTCTCGTCGCGCTTCGGCGGCCCCGCCACGCCGATGGCCTCGGGGTCGGGGAGTGGCACGCTCGACCCGGTGTCGGCCGTCATCGCCGAGGGCTACCCGCGCGTCAGCACCATGCTCACCGAGGACCCGCCCGAGCACACTCGGTTCCGGTCGCTCGTCACCAAGGCGTTCACGCCCCGTGCAGTGGCAGCACTCGAACCCTTCGTGCGTCGCATCGCCACCGACCTCATCGACGCGTGGGGCACGCGAACCGACGTCGAGTTCGTGGCCGATTTCGCCGTGCCGTTGCCCGTGAAGGCCATCGCCACGATGCTCGGCGTGCCCTCGGACAGGTATGCCGACGTGAAGCGCTGGAGCGATGCCTTCATCGCCGGCATCGGCACCCTCCAGACCACCGAGCAGCGCGTCGAGAGCGAACGCACGGTGAACGAGTTCCAGCACTTCTTCGCCGCCGAACTCGAACGCCGCCGCGCCGAACCCACCGACGACCTGCTGACACACCTGCTGCAGGCCACGATCGACGAGTCCGGCAACGAACCGGGAGTCGACCCGAGGCCCCTCGACGTGCCCGAGATCCTCAGCATCCTCAGCCAGTTGATGACCGCCGGCAACGAGACCACCACGAAGCTGCTGAGCGAGTCGATGCGTCTACTGGGCGAGCAGCCGCACGAATGGGACGCGCTGCGCGCCGACCCGAACCGGGCCGACCGTGTGGTGGAGGAAGCGCTGCGGCTCAGCAGCCCCACCCAGGGCATGTTCCGCAGGGTTCGCCGCGACGCCGAGCTCGGGGGAGTGGCACTGCCGAAGGGGTCGATGTTGATCGCAGTGTTCGCCGCGGCGAACCGCGACACCGACGTGTTCGGGGCCGATGCCGAGGCGTTCGTTCCCGACCGTGTCAACGTCCGCGACCACATCGCGTTCGGCAAGGGAATCCACTTCTGCCTCGGCGCTGCGCTCTCCCGGCTCGAGGCCCGCGTGGCGCTCGAGGAGCTCGCCCGCCGTGTGCCATCGTTCGCGCTGGCCGAGCGGAACGACTACGCCTACTTCCCGAGCATCCTGTTGCGCGGCCTCACCTCGTTGCATCTCGAACTAGAGCACCCGGCGACGCGCTGAAACCTCGTGGCCGTGGGTGGAGTCGCCAGTTGCTCCGCTACACTCGCAGCGTTCTTTGACAACCCACTAGATCCCCTTCATCGGAGACTGCAATGAGCAAGGCCAAATTCGAGCGCACGAAGCCGCACGTCAACATCGGCACCATGGGTCACATCGACCATG
>CAZQPJ010000361.1:0-2707 GCA_964595105.1 uncultured Bifidobacterium sp. | reverse complement strand
GTGCCGAACATCAGGTTCTCGCGCAGCGTCGCCGGCTTGTACTCGTCGCGGTGAGCGAGGGTGTCGAGGTCGACCTCCTCGGCGAAGCCGTTGTCGACGGCCCCGAGTTGCTTGAAGAGGTTCTCGAACTGGCCTGCCTGGCGTTGCACCGACCGGATGTACAGGTCGGCGTCGCGCTCGTTCTCCCACACCGCTGCGTAGCGCATCGCGGTGATGCGCGGGCGGTGCGGCTTGCCAGCCTTGGCGACGGCGTCGTCGAGTTGGTGGAGGTAGGTCTCGAGTTCGCTCATCGGCCGGGTGAGCGGCCAGCACATGATGTCGCAGTCGTTGGCGACGGCCCAGTTGTAGGTGTCGGGGTCGCGGGCGGCGATCCAGATCGGCACCTGCGCCTGCACCGGCTTGGGACACGACGTCGCCTTGGGGAACGACCACCAATCACCCTCGTGTTCGTAGTCGCCTGCCCACAGGGCACGGATGACGGGCAGCATCTCGCGCATCGCGGCCCCGCCCTGGCTGGGCTGCAGACCGGGTGACATGCGGTCGAACTCTCGCTGGTAGGCGCCGCGGCCGATGCCCAGTTCCAGTCGGCCGCCGCTCATCACGTCGAGCAGCGCGGCCTCGCCGGCGACGCGGATGGGGTGCCAGTAGGGGGCGACGATCACGGCGGTGCCGAGGCGGATGCGCGAGGTGGCGGCTCCCCACCAGGCCAGCAGTTGGAACGGGCCCGGGGCGATGGTCATCTCGATGGCGTGGTGCTCGGCGGCCCACGCGATCTCGAAGCCGGCCTCCTCGGCCATCTGCACCATCTCGGTGGTGTGGTGCGCGGCAGCGACCATGTCGTCGCTCGGGTCCATGCGCTCCAGGTTGATCGCAAGGCTGAACTTCACGTGGCCTCCTGCAGGTAGTCGGCCATGAAACTAGCCGACGGCGACGATCGATTCCTCGAGAGAGTGCGGCTCGCGGCGCGCTGCATAGACGGTGTGGGCGGCGAGCGCGGCGAACACGATGGCGCCGCCGATGAGACCAGCGACACCGGGATATTCGTCCTTGAAGATCCACACCCAGATGGGACCGAGCACCGGCTCGAGCATCGACAGGAGGGCGGCTTCGGTGGCCGGAGCACCCTTGGCGCCGATCGCGAAGATGGCGAGGCCGAAGCCGAGTTGCCCGAAACCGAACAGGCAGAGGAGCAGGAGGTCGTGCCGGTCGACGCTGAGGGGCTTGCCGAGCACGGCGCCGATGGCAGTGCTCATGACGCAGGCGAGCAGCATCGCCGGCACCATGCCGATGGCGGGGTGCTTGCGGATGACCACCGTGCCGAGGCCGAACGACACGGGAATGACCAGCGCGATGAGTACGCCGACGGTGTTCACGTCGGCGCCGGGGCCCGACACCATGTAGCCCACACCGAACACGGTGACGGCGATGGCGACCCAGGTGTAGCCGTGCACCGATTCGCCGATGAGGACGCGGGCGAGCAGCGCGGCTGCGAGCGGTGTGAGGGCGAGGATGACAAGGGTGACGGCCACGCTGGTGTGGCGGAGGGCGACCACCATGGCGATGGACGACACGCAGAACGATGCGCCCACCAGCGCGCCCGGCGTGCCCATGGTGCGGATGCTGCTGAGCGCGGTTCTGCGGTCGCGGATCAGCATGAACACGATGATGCTGAGGCAGGCGGAGAACGACCGCCAGAACACGATGGTCCACTGATCGGTGGTGTGGACGCTGCGCACGAACATGCCACCCGTACTGAAGATGAGCGATGCGGCAACGAGCAGGAAGAGAGCCCCGGCGGTCCGGCGTGGAGCAGCGGTCGCCTCGGAAGTCACCCTGCGAGTCTCGCAGATGAAGGATGCCAAGATGGGGTCGATGAGCACTTCGAGCACTTCGAGCACCTCCAGCACTTCGGATCGCTTCGCGGGCAGGGTCGCGGTCGTCACCGGCGGCGCCAGCGGTATGGGTGCCGCCTGCGTCGAACAGTTCGTGCAGGGCGGCGGCCACGCGATCGTGTTCGATCGCTCTGCCGAGAATGCTCACGCCGTGGCCGCGCGTCTCGGTCAGGGTGAGCCGATCGTGGGCAGCGTCGGCGACTCGGCGCTGTGCGATCACGCTGTTGCCGAGGCCGTGCGTCGTCACGGGCGCCTCGACATCGTGGTGAACGCCGCTGGCATCATCGTGCGTGCCAACGGTGTCGACACCGATGACGACGCGTGGGAACGCATCATGAACGTGAATGTCAGCGGCACGTTCTTCATGTGCCGGGCCGCCCTGCGGGTGATGGTGCCTGCTGGGCGTGGCGCCATCGTGAACTTCGGGTCCATCTGGGGCGACCTCGGTTCATCCGGTGTCGCCGCCTACTGCGCCTCGAAGGGTGCGGTGCACAACCTCACCCGTGCACTGGCGATGGATCACGCCCAGCACGGCATCCGCGTGAATGCGGTGTGCCCGGGCGAGGTGAACACGCCGATGCTGCAGAGCGAACGCAGCGAGAAGGTGACGCAGGAACTGCTCGATCGCATCGCCGCCACCGTGCCCATGGGGAGGTTGGCGTCGCCCGAGGAGATCGCCCGAGTGGTGGCGTTCCTCGCCAGCGACGAAGCGTCGTACATGACCGGTGCGTTGGTGAGCGTCGACGCCGGATACGGAGCGCGGTGATGGAGTACCGGCGTCTTGGCAACAGTGGCATCAAGGTCGCCCCGCTGGG
>CAZQPJ010000360.1:0-2733 GCA_964595105.1 uncultured Bifidobacterium sp. | reverse complement strand
ACGAAGCCGAGCACGGCACCGACTCGGCGGTGCTGCTGGTCACCACGTCGGCCGAATGGGCCGATGCGGTCGATGCCGAACTCGCTGCACAGGTAGCCGAACTGCCGGCCGCCCGCGCCGACGCAGCGCGAGCGGCGCTGGGCGTGAACGGTGGTTGCGTGCTGGTGGCCGACCTCGCGGAGGCTGCGGAGGTGGCCAATCGGTGGGCGCCGGAGCACCTTCAACTGGCGGTGGCGGCCGACCGGGAGGCCGAGGTGTTGGACCTGTTGGTGAACGCAGGAGAGATTCTGGTCGGCCAACACACGCTGTTCAGTGCAGGCAACTTCGTCATCGGTTGCCCGGCGAGCCTGCCCACCGGTGGCTTCGCCCATGTCAGCAGTGGCATCACGGCCGAGGCGTTCCTGAAGCGCACTGCGGTGGCGCGGGCCGACGCCGCAGCACTGCGTCGGATGACGCCGACCATCGTGGCGATGAGCCGTCACGAAGGGTTCCCGGCACACGAACGTGCCGCCACCATTCGCACCTGACGGGCATGACCCTCACGATTTCGAATCCACATTGATTTCACGAAACCCTTTGTTTCCAAGGGTCAGCGCTTGATTCGCGCATCGAACATATGTACGATTCACATCATGACGACGGTGGCCGATTTCGGGGATCTCATCCTGTTGTCACCCCATGAACTCGCCGACGCGTTGGCCGAGCACGAGCGCCGCTCGGCGGTGCTCGCCCTTGCAGTGGCGCATGTGCAGAACTCCGGCCGATGGGCCGATGATGGCTCGGTCACCATGCGGGCCTGGCTGCGCGACACCTGTCGAATGTCCGATGCCGATGCCGCCGCGTGGGTCCGGCGCAGCCGCCTGCTCGACCGTTGCGAGGAGATCGCCGAGGCGGCGCTCGATCGTCGGTTGTCCTCGAGCCAGTTGCGCGAACTCGAGCGGTTGCACCGCCCGAGGTACGAGGCGTTGCTTCGCGAGCATCAGTCGATGTTGGTGTCGCAGCTGTCCACTCTCGATGCCGATGCCACCGCTGCGGCCTGCACCGTGTGGCGCCAACGCGCCGATGCGGTGCTCGACGAGAACGAGCCGCCGCTCGAACCGCTTCGCAGTCTCACCATCACCCGCGCCGACGACGGTGCCGCGTTGGGTCGGTTCACGCTCGACGATGCGGCGGCCACGGAACTCGAGAAGGCGCTCGGCAACGCGCGTACCTGGGAGGGCGAGAGCGACATTCGCACCCTCGCCGAACGCAACGCCGATGCGCTCTTCGACATCGCTGCGTTCTTCAACAAGAACCACGCCGGCGAGGGAACGCCGCGGCACCTGCCGCACGTGAGCCTGTCGATGACGGCCTCCACCCTGGCGGGTTCACCCGAAGCCGTCGACGACGACCTCCAGCGAGTGGTCAGTCCGTCGTGCACCGACACGCACCTGTGCGACTGCACCGTCCACACCATCCTGCGCAGCGCCACCGGCGCTCCACTGGGGTTCGGTCGCACTCGGTACACCGTGCCGAGGAAACTCTTCCGCCAGGTGGCCGCCCGCGACGGCGGTTGCCGGTTCCCCGGCTGCAATCGTCCGGTCCGATTCTGCGATGCGCACCACATCCGCTACTGGCGGCACGGCGGCACCACCGACTTCGGCAACCTCGTGCTGCTGTGCAGCCGGCACCATCACCTCGTGCACCAGCAACAGTTGGTGCTCACGCTCCAACCGGATGGTCCACTGGTGGTCGAGTGGCGCACCGGTCGTCGGCGGCGAAGCGAACCGCGCGGTGCCCCTCCACGCGTGGCGGCCTGAACAACGTTTGCGCTGCCCGTCGTACCGGTGCAGTCTGTGCCGCATGCGCGCCGACGAGATACCGGTGGCCCATACCCCCACAGGTGGGTACGGCCGCGAGTTTCCCCCTCCGATCCTTGCCGGCTGCACGGAGGCACTGGTGGCTGGTGCACCCGACCTGCGCGGCACATGGCGCGTCGTCAGTGCCACCCGCGGTGGACTGCCGGTGCCCGAGGATGATCGCCTGATGCGGTACACCGAGCGCATCGAGCAGTGCGGCAACCGCATCGTCGACTGCGGTGGCGGCACCATTGCCGATGCCCGCGCCGACGGCACCGAGGCCAACGGGGTGCACGACGTGTCGGCGTTCGACTACACCACGCCCATCCACGTGGTGGCATCGTACGAGAACGGCGTGTTCGTGCTGCGGCCCGTGGGGTTGCCCGGCATCGAGGTCACCCGTCGGCTCGACGCCGATGGCCACATGGTGTGGACACGCCCCGACATGGGCGGCGTCGTGGTGGTGCTCGAGCGCGTCAGCGAGACAGCCGGCGACGGCCACGAGTAGTTTCGGCCCGAACCTGAGGGGGACACGTGGCTCACGATCTCATCATCCGCAACGGCACCATCGTCGACGGCACCGGCGCGGCCGGGTACGTGGCCGACGTGGCCATCGACGGCGACCGCATCACCGCCATTGGCAATCTCGCCGGTGAGGTGGCGACGAAGGAGATCGACGCCACCGGTCAGATCGTCTCGCCCGGCTTCATCGACCTGCACACCCACCTCGACGCGCAGGTGGGCTGGGACCCGTACATGACCTCCAGTTCGTGGCACGGCGTCACCACCGTGCTGATGGGCAACTGTGGCGTCACCTTCGCCCCGGTGCGCCCCGACGACCGCCAGTTCCTCGCCGAGATGATGGAGAGCGTCGAAGACATCCCTCGTGACGCCA
>CAZQPJ010000359.1:0-2737 GCA_964595105.1 uncultured Bifidobacterium sp. | reverse complement strand
CGATCAGGCTGCCACTCCCCAACAGGCTCGTCGTGTGGCCAAGGCCATCGTCAACTCGCCGCTCGTGAAGACCGCCATCCACGGCGCCGACCCCAACTGGGGACGAGTCGCCATGGCCGTCGGCAAGAGCACCACCGCCGATGAGGTCGACCAGAACCGAGTGGTCATCCGCTTCGGCGATCAGGTGGTGTTCCCGGCTCAACTCGATGGCGACGACCTGCAACGACTGGCCGAGTACATGCGCGGCACCGACGTACGGATTCACGTGAGCCTCGCCAGCGGGGGCGAGGCGGCCGCAACCGTGTGGGGCTGCGACCTCACCGACGGCTACATCCGCATCAACGCCGATTACACGACCTGATGGTCAGCAACTGACGGTCACTTCACCCTGACCCTCAATGGCGACATCATGTCGTTGTCCTCGTGCTCGAGGATGTGGCAGTGGAACACGTAGGTGCCGCTGAAGCGCTGCACCTTCGCCGACTTCGCGTCACCGACGAACGGCGCCGGGATGCCGGCGGCGGAGCCACCGAAGGGCACGATGATGCGCGTCACCGTGCCGGGCAGGGCGACGATGGTGTCCTTCCACCCGTACTCGTTCGCCGCAGGTCCCCAGGCGCCGCCGTCGAGGTAGGGCGTGGCCGAGGGCGCCGGCCACGGACCCGACCCGGCCGCACCGGGTTGCGGCAGGTTCGCTGCGCAGTTCGTCGCCGATGCGTTCGCACCACCGCAGTTGAGGGCGTCGGTGAGGTAGGTCGTCTCACCGGTCACCGGGTCGACAGCGATCGGCTGACGGTTCAGCAGACGGAACTGGGTGAGGTGAAGGTGGATCGGATGGGCGTCACCGGTCGTGTTGACGATGTCCCATTCCTCCACGGAGTTCAGCAGGGGCGCCTCCACGTTGGTGCTCCGCGGCTGCATCGTCGCCTCGTCGGCGTAGTACTGGTTGCCCATCAACACGTGCACCGGCTCACCCTCGAGCTGGGCGGGCGTGGTGAGGTTGTCGGCGATCTCGTTGAGGAACACGGTTCGCACCGAGGTTGCCTTCAGCACACCGGGCACCGCAGCCTCATCGGCGCCCTTCACACCGGGCAGCATCGCCGGTTGTCCGGCGCCACCCCGAAGGGTGGTGGGGATGGTGAGCTTCGGACCGGTCACCTTGCTCACGGTGAACTGCATCACCTGGGGCAGGTCACCATCGCCGCCGTCCGGGTAGGGGGCCAGCGCATCGTTGAGGAGCCGCCACTTCGAACCTGCCGGTGCAGAGCGGAAGTCGACCAGCACGTCGGCACGCTCGGCCGGGGCCATCAACAGTTCGTTCATCGCCACCGGCGCGTTCAGCAGGCCGCCATCGGAACCGATCTGGTACAGCGGGAGGGTCTGGCCGGTGGGCGTGCCGTTGTTGTCGACCCGCGCCAGCTGCAGGTTGTAGAAGCGGGCGTTCGACCCGTTGAGCGTCCGGAAGCGGTAGATGCCGCGGTTCACGTTCATGTTCGGCTCGATCACACCGTTCACCACTGCAACGTCCCCGAACGATTCGGGCGACCACTGCCCCGGGTAATCACCGGGCAGTCCCTGGACGCCGCAGTGCGGCCCGATCGGGTACGCGAACGAACCGTCGGTGTTGAACATCCTGTCCTGGATGGTGAGCGGCACCTCGTAGTTGCCGGCGGGCAAGTGCAGCGGGTTGTTCGCGTCGCCGGTGTCGTACTGGTCGCGCAGCCACAGCTGTCCTGCCAGACCCGACGCCACCTGGAGGCGGGTGATTCCCCACGAATGGTCGTGGTACCACAGACCTGTGGCGTCCTGATCATTGCCGTACACGAAGGTCTTCGTGTCGCCCACTCCGAACGGTTGGTCGGGGAGCCCGTCGTACTTGGGCTCGGTGTGGGCACCGTGCAGGTGAAGGGTGCCACGGGGCATGATCGAGTCGGCCGGCAGGGTGCCCATCACGTCGCCGTCGAGCGAGCCGGCGAGTGGATGCTCGCCCAGCGCGTTGCGCACCGAGACCTTCAACGGCACACCCTTCATCGCCTCGATCGTGGGGCCTCCGTACACGTCGCTCGCCGACGCGTTGGTGGCGTATCCGAAGGTCGGCGTCGCCGGAAGGTCGGGGCTGAAGCGATGGGTTCCCGACACCATGGTGAGCCTCACCGTGCCCGAGCCGCGCCGGCGATCGATGGTCGGCGGAACCGGCAACTTCTGGGTGAACGACGAATGGTCCGGCGTGGGCCCCACCAGGGCCTCGCAGTTCACTGCCGCTGGCGCCGCCATCGCGTGCGGATGCGCGGTCTGGATCGGCTGCGCCAGGGCCGGCACCGTGATGGCGCTCACGATCACCGCGCCGCCCACCACTGTCGACGCCAGGACGGCGCGCTTCGTCCGGCGCGCCGTCACCTCGCTCCATCGCCCACGAACAGACGCCATCGTCACTCCTCAGATCAGCACCACCCGTCGTGGTGCTCTTGAGGCAAAGTAGAACTACGACCTTTGGAGGAACGCCGGCAACGCCGGAAATGGGTCATACGACTCAGGGACTACGACCAAAGTCGTACGTGTCACTTCGGTGGCATGCGGATGCCGCCGTCGACGCGAATCGTCTCGGCATTCATGTAGCTGTTGGTGACGCACTCGACGACCATCGACGCGAGCTCTTCGGGATAACCGAGGCGCTGCGGGAAGAGCACGCCCTTTTGCAGGTTCTGCTTGAACTGCTCGCTCGCCTCGCCCTGGCCGT
>CAZQPJ010000358.1:0-2740 GCA_964595105.1 uncultured Bifidobacterium sp. | reverse complement strand
GAAGGGCCCTGCAACCAGATCTGCATCGCCCGCCCGGGCATGGAGACCTGGGTGCGCACGTGGGTGCCGAGCGGCGAGATCCGCGGCATGGTGATTCGGCACGGCGAGGCGTTCACCATGTCCGAACACCTCACCGTCACCGACGAATTCGGTCGTGCCGTCTACCGGCCGACAGTGCACTACGCCTACCACCCGAGCGATGCGGCCATCAACAGCATCCTCGAACTGCGCATGCGCGGCTGGGAGATGCAACCCGAGCAGCGGATCCTGAACGACGAGATCGTGTCGGGCCGCGACGAACTCGGAGTGCTCCTGATGGGTCACCCGTATCGGGCGTGGTGGACCGGCTCGTTGCTCGACATCCACACCGCCCGTTCGATCCTGCCGCACCAGAGCGCCACCACCATGCAGGTCGCCGGCTCCATCGTGGGTGCCGTGGCGTGGATGATCGACCACCCCGACGAGGGCGTTCGGGTTCCCGACGACCTCCCATGGCGCGACGTGCTCCGCGTGGCGAGCCGCTACCTCGGAACGCTCCACTCCGGACCCGCCGACTGGGATCCCGTCAGCACGCGCCGCGACCTGTTCGCTCGGTTCAGCGACGAGGCCGACCACGTGCGCGCCGACGACCCCTGGCAGTTCGCCAACTTCCTCGAACGCTGACACCGCCCGGGGCGACCACCACGTTCGCCGCACCCATTCGGTATCGTCACGGTGTGGCCATGACAGAGGGCGTCGACCTCACCTCCGAGCCCGGCATGTCCGCGCTCCTGCTCTCGACGCTCGGCAAGACGGCCAGCCGCGCCATCGCCATCGTGCGACCCGACGTGGTCGACGGGGTGATGGTGGACGGCACCATCGTCTGGCTCAGCGACAAGGCGCGCCGAATGGACCCCCGCGCCAAGCCCGGCCTCACGCTCCGCGAGGTGTACGGAGAGGCACTCGCCCACCAGAACACCAGCGGGGCGGCGCAGGTGGCGCTCGGCGAGGAGAACGTCCCCGTCACCTGGGGGCCGATTCCGGTCGAGTTCGCCACCGGAACCGCCTACCTCGACATCGTGGTCACGTGGGTGAACGGCCTGTTCTACGTCGAGTACATCGACCGCACCGCCGAACTTGCGGAGAAGAAGGCAGCCGAGGCCGCCGACCACAACTTCCACGATTTGCTCGAAGGACTCGACGCAGGTGTGGTGCTCCTGAGGCCGAGCGTCAACGAGGAAGGCCGGGTGGTCGACGCCGAGATCATCTGGAGCAACAGGGCTTCCGCCGATCTGTGGACCAACAAGGAGGGACTGACCCCGGGCACCATGGTGGCGTCGGTCTACTACGACCTCGCCGACTGGCTCGATGCTGCCAACACTGCGTGGCAGGGCCGACCTGCCAGCCGAATGCTGAAAGCCGACCCAGAGGTGGCCGTGTGGACCTCGGCCACCGAGACCCTCCGCCGGGTGGGTGACCTGCTCGTCGAACTCACCATCGATCGCTCCGACGACCAAGCCCTGCTCGATCGCCTCGATGAACTCGACCACCGGTTCCGCACGCTCGTCGACGATCTGCCCCTCACCGTCATCGTGGCCTCCCTCGACAGCGACACACTCGACTTCGTGAGCCCGAGTGCCATCGACCTCACCGGCTATCCCCTCGCAGAACTGCAGAGATTGTCGAACTGGATCGCACTCGTCCACCCTGACGATCGGCGCTCCATCCGGGCACTCGAACGAGCGATTAGGGGATCCGGTCACATCGATCTCACCTTGCGCCTCCGCCGCGCCGACGACACTTTCGTCACCGTCGCCGTGAGTTCGGCACGTCGCAGTCGCTCCGACCAGCCAGGTGGCTACGTACTCCTGTTGGCCGACTTCACCGAGCAGCAACGCATGATCGACCGTATCGCTGCCGGCGAACGGCTCGAGACCCTCGGTCGCACGGCAGGCTCGATCGCCCACGACTTCAACAACCTTCTCATGATCGTCGACGGCAACCTCGAGCGCGCGCAACGGCAGTACGGCCACGAGAGCCTGGCCCTGAGCACGGCACACGCAGCGACCAGGCGTGCTGCGGAGTTGGCCGGCAGCCTGCTCGGGTTTGCACGCGGTCGCCCCGGAAGCCCAGCGTGGGTCGACGTCGCGGAGCTCATCCGGCAGTTCGAGCCGATCATGAACGGTGCGCTGTTCCCGAATGCCCAACTGCGCGTCGAGGTCGAGCCCGACCTTCCGCGGATCTGGGCCGACCGGGCGCAGGTCGAACAGATGCTGCTGAACCTCGTCACCAACGCTCGCGATGCAGTGGCGACCCGCGGCCAGGTGACCCTCCGTGCCAGAAGTGCACCACAGGCTCGATGCCACCTGCTCGATTCGCCCGCCCGCCAGCCACATCTGGCTCTCGCCGTGACCGACAACGGAACGGGAATGACCGCCAGCGTCCTCGCCAAGGCGTGGGAACCGTTCTTCAGTTCGAAGACGGCCACCGACCAGTCGGGCACCGGCCTCGGACTCAGCACGGTGCACGGCCTTGCCCACCAGCACGGCGGGCACGTCGACATCGAGTCCACCGTCGGCGTGGGCACCACCGTCACCATCTACCTGCCGTTCCCTGCGACACGTTGACAAATCGACGCATCGTCGGCAGACTGACGCCGATGACACGTCGCACCGGCCTCCTGCTTCTTATGTAGGGCAAGCGCCGCATACACGCGCTTGCCCGCAGCCCCAGCCGAAAGGCCGGGGCTTCTTGCTTTTTC
>CAZQPJ010000357.1:0-2741 GCA_964595105.1 uncultured Bifidobacterium sp. | reverse complement strand
CGTGGGCCTGGCCGGGTGCGACAAGAGCATTCCCGCCATGTTGATGGCGGCCGCACGCCTCGACCTCGCCAGTGTGTTCGTCTACAACGGCAGCATCATGCCCGGTCAGTTGAACGGGAAGGCGCTCGACATCACCAGCGTGTTCGAGGCCGTCGGCGCATGTGCCGCGGGCACCATCACGGAGGACGAACTGCTCGACATCGAGAAGCACGCCTGCCCCGGCGAGGGCGCGTGCGGCGGCATGTTCACCGCGAACACCATGAGCAGCATCGCCGAGGCGCTCGGCATGTCGCTTCCCGGCACCGCGTCGCCGCCGGCCATCGACGGTCGCCGCGAATCGGACGCTCGTCTGGCCGGTGAGGCCGTGGTGAACCTGCTGCGTCTGGGCATCACGTCGCGGCAGATCCTCACCAAGGAAGCGTTCGAGAACGCCATCGCCGTCACGTCGGCACTCGGTGGCAGCACCAACGCAGTGCTGCACCTGTTGGCCATCGCGAACGAGGCGGGGGTCGACCTCGAACTCGACGACTTCAACAAGGTGGCAGCGAAGGTGCCGCACATTGCCGACATGAAGCCGGGCGGACGCTTCCACATGAGCGACCTCGACCGCGTCGGTGGCGTGCCGGTGGTGCTGAAGATGTTGCTCGATGCCGGCTTGCTCCACGGCGACTGCCTCACGGTCACCGGCAAGACCATGGCCGAGAACCTCGCCGACATCAACCCTCCCGGGCCCGATGGTGTGGTGGTGCACCCACTCGACAAGCCCATTCACAGCGAGGGCGGCATCGTGGTGCTCACGGGGTCGTTGGCGCCGAAGGGGGCGGTGGTGAAGGTGGCCGGCCTCACGCAGGAGCAGAAGCAGTTCACCGGCACCGCCCGCGTGTTCGACGGTGAGGATGGCGCAATGGCGGCCATCCTGGCGGGCGAGATCCAACCCGGCACGGTGTTGGTGATCCGCTACGAGGGTCCGAAGGGTGGCCCGGGCATGCGCGAGATGCTCGCCATCACGGGAGCGCTGAAGGGCGTGGGCCGTGGTGCCGACTGCGCGCTCATCACCGACGGACGATTCAGCGGCGGCACCTGGGGTTTCTGCATCGGCCACGTGGCGCCGGAGGCCGTCGACGGCGGTCCCATCGCATTCGTGCGCGACGGCGACCAGATCCTCATCGACGTCAACGACCTTGCGCTCGACCTGCTGGTCGACGACGGCGAGATCGCCAAACGGCGAGCGTCGTGGGCGCCGAACCCGCCCCGCTACACCACGGGTGTGCTCGGCAAGTACGCCAAGTTGGTGCAGGGCGCTGAGACGGGCGCCATCACCAACACTCTCTGACCCAGCGAATCGAGGTTTCCGTGCGGCACAGGTGCGCACGGAAACCTCGGTCTGGCCCGGATGGAGGGTTTCGTGCGGCACAGGTGCGCACGGAAACCTCGGTCTGGATCGGGGGTCACACCCGGGCGGCGGTGCGTGCGTTGGTGAACTGCATCACGCCGTCGTCGAGCGGGTCCTTGGCGAACATCTTGCGATCGCGGGAGTAGTTCTGCGGGTTGATCCAGGGCTCGCGGTCACCCTGCTTCGGCATCCGGTCCATCGTGCGCTGCATGTAACCGGCGGAGAAGTCGTCGATCCACGGGCGGGGTGTCATCGTGCGGTCGCTGGGTCGCAGGCGCGGCGTGCACTGCGGCGTGCCGCGGTCGGCCATGTGGTTCACCAGTCGGCACACGTACTCGCAGATGAGGTCGGCGCGCAGCGTCCAGGAGGCGTTGATGTAGCCGAACGACGACGCCAGGTTCGGGACGTCGCTGTACATGAACCCCTTGTAGGTCCAGGTGGTGGAGAAGTCGACAGGCTCTCCGTCGACCTCGAACGCGACCTCGCCGAGCGTCACCAGGTTGAGGCCGGTCGCGGTGACCACGATGTCGGCCTCGAGTTGCTCACCCGACGCAAGGCGGATGCCCGTGGGCGTGAAGCGCTCGATGTGGTCGGTCACCACCGACGCCGACCCGCTCCGGATCGCCACGAAGAGATCACTGTTCGGCACCAGGCACAGGCGCTGGTCCCACGGGTTGTAGGGCGGGGTGAAGTGGCGGTCGACGTCGACGCCCGGCAGTTCCTTGCGAACCTTGTCGATGAGGAACTGCTTCACCTTCTCGGGCTTGGTTCGCGTGCGCCGATAGATCATCTGCTGGAACTTCACGTTCTTCGCCCGCGTGATCGAGTACGCAACCCGGTCGGGCAGCACCTTGCGGAGCATGTTCGCCAGCTTGTCCTGATCGGGTCCGGAGGCCACGTAGGTGGGGGTGCGCTGCAGCATCGTGACGTGCGCGGCGCTGCGGGCCATCGCTGGCACCAGCGTCATCGCGGTGGCACCGGAACCGATCACCACCACTCGCCTGCCGGCGAAGTCGATGTCGGAGGGCCACTTCTGAGGGTGCACCACGGTGCCCGTGAAGTCGGCGATGCCCGGGAACTCGGGGGTGTAGCCCTCGCGGTACGAGTAGTAGCCCGAGCACATGAACAGGAAGTTGGCCGTGATGGTGACCGGCTCGCCCCCATGGTTGGCCGTCACTTCCCAGCGGGCGTCGGCCGTGCTCCAGCGCGCCGTCTGCACGAGGTGGTCGAACCGGATGTGAGGTGCAAGGCGGTACTCGGCCACGGTCTCGCGCAGGTACGCCATGATGCTGGGTCCGTCGGCGATGGCCTTGTCGGACGTCCACGGCTTGAACTTGTACCCGAGGGT
>CAZQPJ010000356.1:0-2749 GCA_964595105.1 uncultured Bifidobacterium sp. | reverse complement strand
GGACAGGCACTCGAGGAACTGGCCGGACCGGTCTTCCGCCTCGACATGCTGTCGAACCGCGGTCAGAAGGTGTACCCGAACGGTGCGCCCGAGACACTGTGCGTCGACGCCTTCCGCTGCCGGTTCCTCTCGGTCGACGGCCCCGTGACCATCCAACCGGTGATCGAACTGCTGGGCAGACTGGCCGAGGCGGGCCACCAGTTCATCAAGAGCGAGGGCTTGTTCACGTTCGACGGCGAGCCCGGCTTCACGAAGGGACAGGGACAGTGACCGAGACCCCGATGGCCCTCGTCGTGTCGGTGATCACCGCCGACGACGACCCCCGCCGCTTCTGCCGCCAGTTGGCTTCCACCGTCAACGGCGGACCGATGCACCTCGCCCAGGCGTTGGCCACCGCCACGCAGGTCTACCCCACGAGGGTCGACAACCTGCGCGGCGTCGCCACCGTGCTGCGCTGCGAGTTCCGCATGCGTCAGACCGGGGCGCCGGTCACCGAGCAGGCCGCCCGCGCGCTCCTCGAGCGCATCGGCAGCCACCAGTTGCTGGATGTGCACTACGTGGACGCGAACGGCTCCAGCCTCGGGCCGGTGAACGCGCTGCTGGCAGCGAGTTGACCGAACGAACCCACCCCTACCGGGGCCGCACGGCGGCACTCGCAACCAAGCACGACAAGGGGTCCCTCATCGCTCCGGCGATGGGGGACCTCCTCGGTCTTCGGGTCGAGGAGGTCAACGTCGACACCGATGCCCTCGGCACCTTCACCGGCGAGGCGCCGCGCAGCGGCACCCAGTGGGAAGCGGCGGTGGACAAGGCCCGGCTGGGAATGCGCGCGCTCGGGGTGTCGCTGGGGTTCGGCAGCGAGGGTTCGATCGCACCGTTCGAGGCATCGCCATTCCTGCTCGTCGACACCGAACTCGTGGTGCTCGTCGACGATCGCGCCGGTTTCGTGATCGAGGCCGTCGAGATCGGTTTCTCGCCCCCGGTGATGAACGCCGAGGTGGCGACCGACGACCTCGGGCAACTGCCGCTGACCGCCGCAGGCTTTCCCGACCATGCGCTGATCGTGCGGCCCTCCGGGCTGTTCAGCCCCATCTTCAAGGGCATCCGGGAGCCGGAGAAATTGCAGGCGGCCATCCGCTCGTGCGCCGCGGCGTCCCCCGAGGCGACGGCACACGTCGAGTCCGACTTTCGGGCTCACCAGCACCCATGGCGCCGCGGCGTGATCGCGAGGGCAGCCGAACGGCTCGCTCGGCGATTGGCCTCGCTGTGCCCGGACTGCGGTGCACCCGGATGGGGGATCTCACACCACGACGACGGCGCACCGTGCCTCGACTGCGGTCACCCGACCAGGTTCCCCTTGGTCGAGCACTGGAGATGCGCCGCCTGCCGACTGCACCGCAGCGCCCCCACGCGGTACAGCACTGGGGTCGACCCGGGTCACTGCCCACTCTGCAACCCCTGACCACCCGAGACCAGCTCCCCGCGACCACACCCTGGGCGAGGATGGGGATGGGGTGGGAGTTGGGAGGCGCGGCATACTTGTCCGGCGCCCCTCTAGCTCAATGGCAGAGCAGTGGACTTTTAATCCATTGGTTCAGGGTTCGAGTCCCTGGGGGGGCACCACAACTCAGCGGCGACGGCCGCGCACGCCGATGCTCACCACGGTGGCCGGCACGAAGAACGCCCGGGCAGGCATCGACACCTCGTTCCACGGGCGCCGGGTGAGCGGCGAGTGCCACGCCCTGATGCGGTACACGAAGAACAGCGCCACCAGTCCGTGCAGCACGATGATCGACCACCCGAACCCGTCGGTGCCGAGCACGTCCATGAACACCGACGCCACGAACGGGCCGAGCATGGCGCCCACGCCGTAGAGCCGCACCAGTTGCGAGGCCGCGGCGCTGAGATGCTCCGGCTCGATCCAGTCGTTCGTGTAGGCGCCGCTCAGCGAGTAGAGCGGTGAACTGAATCCGCCGATCACCGCCATCAGCACGGTGGCCATCGGGCTCTTCGCCGGCCCCAGCGTCAACAGCGCAGCGGCGCCCATGGTGGCCACCGACACCACCACCCCCACCACACGCCGGTCGATGTCGTCCGATGCCGCGGCGATGGGCCAGTTCATCACCATGCCACCGAACTCCACGGCGGCCAGCAGCAGACCGGTGCGGCCCACGCCGAGCCCCTCACGTGTGGCATAGATGGCGGCCAGGCCCAGCATGCCGCCGTGCGCCAGACCCACCAGCACCACCGCGCCCACACCGGTGGGCACGGTGCGCGCCAGTTCCTTCAGCGAGATGTGCGCCTGCTCCTCCACCACCGGGGTGGAGGCCTGCTCCGACATCGCCACCGGCAGCACGCCGAGCGAGGCGATGAGCGCAGCGATGGCGAACGACGACAGCGAACGCGCCTCGAGGCTGAACACCACCAGCTGACCCAGCCCGAACGCACCGATGACGATGGCGCCGTAGATCGACAACAGCCGCCCGCGGATCTCGTTGGTCACCAGACCGTTGAGCCACGACTCGGCCACCACGTACAGACCGGCGAAGCCGAACCCGGTGAGCATGCGGAACACGAGCCACACCACCGGTGAATCGGTGAGGCCGATCATCAGCACGGCGGCCGTCAGCAGGGCTGCGAGGCCGGCGTACGCACGGATGTGGCCCACCTTCCCGAGCGCCTTCAGGGTGGCACCCGAACCGAGCAGGAAGCCGGCGTAGTAGGCAGCGGTGAGGCCACCGCTCACCAC
>CAZQPJ010000355.1:0-2768 GCA_964595105.1 uncultured Bifidobacterium sp. | reverse complement strand
CCCGCTGGACCGGCACCCGCTGGACCGGCACCCGCTGGACCGGCACCCGCTGGACCGGCACCCGCTGGACGCTCAGCACCTGGGCGGACGGTCTCTGGTCGTGAGCACTGAACGCAACCCCGTGACCCGCATCGTCGGGCTCGCGGCGTTGATGGGTGTTGCGGCCGCAGCGGTCTTCGCAACGCTCCCCAGCAACGCCGCCCTCCGGTCGGCCGGCTGGTGGATGGTTCCGCTGATCGCCGCTGGCTATGCGCTCGCCGAGCGCACCGTGTTCCACTTCGAGTTCAGGCGGGAGGCGATCTCGTTCTCGATCTCCGAGGTACCCACCGTGTTCGCGCTGGTGTACCTGGCCCCCGGCCACGCCATCGCCGCACGGCTCGTGGGCAGCCTGCTGATCATCGCCTTCCAGTGGCGCTCGAAGTTCTACAAGCTGTTGTTCAACGCGGCGCTGTTCTCCCTCGAGAGCGCCATCGCCTATCTCATCACCGAACAGCTGAGTCGCACCGCCCCCGACTCCGCCACGCTCATGTTGTTCTCCGCAGCAGTGGCCGCCGCCATCTCGCTGGTGGTGGGGTCGGTGTTCGTCTCGATCGCCATCGCCACCATGGAGGGAAGCTTCTTCGAGCGTCTGCGCGGCGAACTCCAACTGTCGGCATGGATCGGGCCGCTCAACGGCACCGTGGCGGCCGCGATGGTGGCCCCCACGCTCATCTCACCCTGGCTGGCGGTGCTCAGCGCCGTGCCACTGTTCGCCTTCTGGGCCGTCATGCGTGGCTACGGCAATCTCGAGCAGCGCTTCCGCGATCTCGATGCGCTCCACGGTTTCGTCCGCAAGGTGAGCCCTTCGCTCGACCTGTCGGAACTGTGCTCGACGGCGGCCGATGAAGCCGCTGCCCTGTTGCGTGCACGCCGCTCGGCCGTGGTGCTGTTCGATGGTGGAAATCGTACGGGCACTGCACGGGTGGGCGCTCCCCTGCGCGGCCTTCCGGTCGACGCCGATGATGCTCGCTGGGCCGCAGTGCTCTCGGGCACCGAGGCACGCCGGGTGTCGCCGGACGACCTGTCCGCTTGGGGCATCGATGAACTCGAGGGCGTGGGCGAGATCGTCGCCGCGCCGATCACCGACTCGGGTGAAGTGCTCGGCATCATCGTCATCGCCGAACGTGACGGGGCCGAGCCTCGTTTCGGCGAGGCCGAGATCGCCCGCCTGGCCACGATGGTCGATCAGTTGGCCCCCACGGTCCGCAAGGCCATGTTCCACCAGCGCATCGAGTTCGAGGCTCGCCACGACGGACTCACCCTGCTGCCCAACCGCAACAGCTTCGAGCGCATGGTCGACGCCGCCATCTTCGAGCTCGAGAACGGTGCTCCTGACGTCGACGACAACGGCGAACTCGGCGTGGTCCTGTTGATGGACCTCGACCGGTTCAAGGAAGTGAACGACACCCTCGGTCACCACGCCGGCGACGCGTTGCTCATCGACTTCAGCAACCGCCTGCAAGCCATCCTCCAGCCCGGCGACGTGCTGGCTCGCCTCGCTGGCGATGAGTTCGCCCTGATGTGCCGCCGCACGGTCGACGGCATGCACCAGTTCGCCGGCCAGTTGCTGCACGAAGTACGCCGGCCGTTCACCATCTCCGGCCTCGAGGTCGTGGTGACGATGAGCGTCGGACTCGCCCCGATGGTGGGCGCCGTGAAGGACGCCAGCACCGTGCTGCGCCGAGCCGACATCGCGATGTACACCGCCAAGAACCAGCACACCGGATACGAGCTGTATCGCGAGGAGATCGACCGGCGCACACCTTCCCGACTCTCGATGCTCGGCGACCTCCGCAACGCCCTCGAGCACCACGACCTCCGTGTCCACCTCCAGCCGAAGGTCGACCTCGCCAGCGGCGTGGTCACCGGCGTCGAGGCACTCGCTCGCTGGTGGCACCCCACCCGCGGCTACGTGTCACCGGAGGACTTCGTGCACGTCGCAGAGGAGACGGGCCTCATCA
Source organism: uncultured Bifidobacterium sp. (assembly GCA_964595105.1). Lineage (GTDB taxonomy): Bacteria > Actinomycetota > Acidimicrobiia > Acidimicrobiales > Ilumatobacteraceae > UBA668. Next base: position 768 of record CAZQPJ010000355.1, on the reverse strand, counting down.
AGCAGCTCACCGACATGGTGCTCGAGGCGTCGATCGCCCAGGTCGCCGAGCTCAAGCACTTCGGCTACCGCCTCGGGCTGGCCGTCAACCTGTCGACGCACGACCTCCTCGACGAACTGCTGGCCGACCGAGTGCTGCGCCGCCTCGACCAGTACGGGTTGGAGCCGTCGTGCCTCACGCTGGAGATCACCGAGTCGTCGCTCCTCATCGACGCCCCCCGTTCGCGGAGCACCATCGACCGTCTCAACCGCGCCGGCATCCGCCTTGCTGTCGACGACTTCGGTACGGGGTATTCGTCGCTCAGCTACCTCCGCAAGTTGCCTGTCAGCGAGCTGAAGATCGACCGCAGCTTCGTCACCAACCTGTTGCTGGAAGACCAGGACGAGGTGATCGTGAAGTCGATCATCGACCTCGGCCACAACCTCGGCATGCAGGTGGTCGCCGAGGGCGTCGAGACCGACGAAGTGATGAGCCGCCTGCGCGGGTTCGGCTGCGACGTCGCCCAGGGCTTCGGCATCTGCCGGCCGGTGCCGTATGACAAGTTCGTCACCTGGCTCGCCAGCACCAACTATCCGACCCGCCGCATCGACGGGACCCCGGCCTTCGGCATCGCACGCAGCGCCGACGAGGCCATGCTCGCCGCCGATCTCTGACGCAGCACCAGGGCGAAGCCGGACGATCCGGCACACAACGAGAAACCCCTGCCCGTTCGGGCAGGGGTTTCGCTTTGCAGCCCGTACGGGATTCGAACCCGTGCCGCCACCTTGA
>CAZQPJ010000354.1:0-2770 GCA_964595105.1 uncultured Bifidobacterium sp. | reverse complement strand
CGCGAACGAGTTGACGCTGGAACACGACCAGCATGACGAAGATGGGTAGGGCTGCCACGACGAGACCTCCGGTGACGAGATTGACCTTGCTGATGTCGCTGTTGGTGAGATGTTCGAGACCGATCTGGATGGTCTCCTTCGAGCGGTCGCCGCGGATGACCTGCGACGGCCAGAGATAGGCATTCCACGTGCCGAGGAAGGTGAACAATCCGAGCGCTCCGAGGGTGGGCCGGCTCAGCGGTGCGGCGACCTCCCACAGGAAGCGCATGTGGCCCACTCCGTCGAGCGAGGATGCTTCCCGCAACTCGCCCGGCAACTGCAGGAACACCTGCCGCACGAGGAACACGCCGAAGGTGCTGGCGAGGGACGGCACGATGAGGCCCTGATAGGTGTTGATCCAGCCGAGCGAGTCGGCGGTGCGCTCGTTGATGACCACCGTCACCTCGGCAGGCACCAGCATGGTGGCCAGGTAGCCGATGAAGAGCGGACCCTTCAGGGGGAACTCGAGAAACGCGAACGCGTAGGCGGCCAACAGGCTCGTGAGCACCACGCCCACGGTGACGGCGATCGAGACGAACACGCTGTTCAGCAGCAGACGGCCGAGATGACCTTGGTTCCACGCTGCACGGATGGTGGAGAACGTGAGGTCGACGGGCAGCAACGAGCGCGGATGGTCGAGCGAACCGGGGCCCGTCTTCAGCGCCTGCAGCAGCACGGCGTAGATGGGGAACAGCACGATGGCGGCCAGCACCACCAGCAGTGTGTAGCGACCCACCTTGCGGGCCCCGCGCACGGTGTCAGCGGCCATAGTGCACCCGCTTCTCGAACCCGCGGAACTGCACCAGGGCGAACACCAGCGACAGCACGAACAGCAGCACTGCCGCCGCCGACTTGGTGCCGATGTCGTTGTGGATGAGCGAGTTCTTGCCGTAGATGAGGTACGGGATGGTGGTGGTCGACTTCTGCGGGTTCGGGCCACCACCCGTGAGCAACGCCACCTCGCCGTAGGTCTGCAGCGCCCGCGTGGTGAGCACCACACCCACGAACAGCAGCGACGGTGCGATCATCGGCAGGGTGACGTTGGTGAATCGCCGCACGCCGCCGGCGCCGTCGACGAAGGCGCTCTCGTAGAGGTCACGCGGCACGCTTTGCAACGCGGCGGTGATGATGATGAAGGTGAAGCCGAGGTTGGCCCAGATGCTGCTGAGCGCCACGGCGGTGAGCGCGGTGCCCTTGTCGTTCAGGAGGCCCGGCTGCTTCAGCACGGGGAACCACCCGCTGAACAGGTCGGCGAGGACACCGATCTGGGGCTGCAACAGCACGAACCACACGAGGCTGGCAACCGCCACGCTGGTGGCGACCGTGCTGGAGAAGATGGTGCGGAAGATGCCGATCCCGCGGAGGTGCTTGTCGGCCAGCACTGCGAGGCCGATGCCCAGCACCAATCCGGTGGGCACGGTGAGCAGCATCAACTTCACCGACACGAGCAGTGCGTGCTGGAACTCGTTGCTCTGGAACACGGCGGTGTAACGGCCCCAGCCGGCGTCGGTGCACTTCTGCCCGGTGACGTCGCATCGCAGATGGCCCTTCTGCACGGCACGCACCAGCGGGTAGACGGTCCACACCAGGAGCAGCGCCAGGCTGGGCAGCAGCATCGCCACTGCCCACGGAAGGTCGCGCAGTCGGCGCTTCACCCGACGCGCTCCCCCGTGGCCGCGCTGAAGCGATGCAGCCGTGACCCATCCGCGTCGAACGCCACGTCGTCGCCCACGGCGGGCACGCCCGAGGTGGGGGCCAGTCGGGCGACCACCCGGTGACCGGCAGCGTCGGCCACCACCAGCACCTCGTGGCCGAGGTGCTCGATCTGCCGAACTGTCGCACGCAAGCGGCCCTCGGCTTCGAGACGGAGGTGCTCGGGCCGGATGCCCACCTGCACATCCGGGGTGCCCCACATACCGGCGGGCAGCAGGTTCATCGGCGGTGTGCCGATGAACTGCGCCACGAACGCCGTGGCCGGCCGGTCGTACACCTCGCGCGGCGTGCCCACCTGCTGCAGCCGGCCGCGGTCGAGCACTGCGACGCGCGTGCCCATGGTCATGGCCTCCACCTGGTCGTGCGTGACGTACACGAACGTGCTGTCGAGCCGGCGATGGAGGTCGACGAGTTCGGCGCGCGTGTCGCCGCGCAGTTTTGCGTCGAGGTTGCTGAGCGGTTCGTCCATCAGGAACACCGCCGGATTTCGCACGATGGCACGGGCGAGGGCCACACGTTGACGCTGCCCGCCGCTGAGCTGGCCGGGCTTGCGCTTCATCTGTTCGGTGAGGCCCAACACCTCGGCGGCGCGGCGGGCGGCCTCGGCGCGCTCGACCTTGCCGACCCCGCGGACCTTCAGCGGGAACTCGATGTTGGCCGCCACGGTCTTGTGCGGATACAGCGCGTAGCTCTGGAACACCATCGCCACGTCACGTTCCTTGGGCAGCACATCGTTGACGCGCCGGTCGCCGATGAACACGTCGCCCGACGTCGGGTCCTCGAGGCCGGCGATGGTGCGCAGCAGAGTGCTCTTCCCGCACCCCGACGGGCCGAGGAGGATCATGAACTCGTGGTGCTCGATGGCGAGCGTCACGTCGTCGACCGCGGCGACGGCCTCGTCGCCAACGCCGAAGGTCTTGGAGATGTGTTCGAGCCGTACCTGCGCCACACCTGCACCGTAAACCACGCGGCGACCGGCGGATAGTCTGCTGACGTCATGGAACCGATCGACGAACCC
>CAZQPJ010000353.1:0-2778 GCA_964595105.1 uncultured Bifidobacterium sp. | reverse complement strand
AGAATGGCTGCCTTCGTCTTCACGGTTCCCCTTAGTGATGCGGCGTACTCAGCCGCACCCTAACGCGCCCCCCGCCCACCGCGGAATGCGGACGTCCCCACCCCACCCCACCCCGACCCGTCCCCCCACATCGCGAGGACGTCGCGCCCGTATCGACGTCGTTCGACGAAAAGGGCGCGACGTCCTCGCGGGTTTCGGGGCGGGTGGGGTGGGCGCGGGCCGGGTTTCGGGGCGGGTGGGGTGGGCGCGGGCCGGGCGCTCTGGCGGGGGGTCAGAGGGTGAGGGCGGTGGGGAGTGATTCGTCGGTGACGAAGTGGAGCGACTGCACGGCGCGGGTCATGGCCACGTAGAGGAGGCGGGCGCCGCGCTCGCTCCCGTCGAAGATCCGGTGCGGGTTCACCACCACCACGCCGTCGAACTCGAGACCCTTCACTGCCTCGGCATGGAACACGGGCACATCGCCGTGGGCGAGGTCGTGCACACGGTCGACTGCCTGCAGGCCGTGCACCGCCAACGCTTCGGCGAGAGGGGCATGCAGTTCCTCGGGGGCCACGACGCCACTGTTGTGGTGCCGGTGGCGGACTGTCACCACCTCGGCGGCCGCCGCAGCGGCGAGTTCGGTCGACGACACCCGCACCACCGCCGGCGGTTCGCCCTCCAGCCGAACGCTGCGGCTCGCCTGCGCCGAGACACCCGTGTACGGCAGGAGACGGTTTGCGACGTCGAGAATCGGCGCGGGTACGCGATAGCCGATGGTGAGGTGTGCGATCTCGGCGCCCACATCGGCACCACCGGCGCGCAGCAGACGCAGCACGTCGGCCCAATCGCGTTGTCCGGCGGGCGTGGTGCTCTGGGCCAGGTCACCGAGCAGCGTCAGCGACGCACCGGGACTGCGACGGCCGATGCATCGGAGCGCCACGGCACTGTGGTCCTGCGCCTCGTCGACCACCACATGGCCGAACGTGAACGGGGTGCCGACGAGCAGCGAATTCGCTTCGTCGACGAGGAACTGGTCGGCAACGGTCCAACCACGTCGCTTGCCCGACGGCCCGGGCAGCAACTGGTCGACGAGCCGGATCGGTTGCTGTGTGGGCCACGCCTTCGTGAGGGCGGCGCGCAGTGCGGGCGCCTTCTCCCACACATCGTCGCGGTCGTGGCGTCGCAGCATGTCGCGCTGCACCAAGCCCTTCAGCGAATCGCGTCGCTTGTTCACCGGTCCGCGAGCGTCGAGCGCCTGGGCGAACCAATCGGCCACCTCGTCGCGAGTCACCACCAGCGTGCGTGCCCCCAGCGGAATCCGCAGATCGTCGTCGGGCACCTTCACGTGTGCCGTGGAGGCCTCCTCGAGGCGGGCGAGCATCTCCTCGCTTCCCTTCCATCGCCGTGTCTCGGCGTCGTCGACACCGGCGATGTCGACCTTGGGCACACACAGGTCGAGCGCCGTGCGCTGCTGCACGCTGCGCTCACCCAGCGACGGCAGCACGTTGCCGATGTAGTCGAGGAACACCCGGTTGGGGCCCACCACCAACACTCCGTCGCGCACCAGACGCCGTCGGTGTTCGAACAGGAGGTAGGCGGCGCGGTGCAGACCGACGGCCGTCTTGCCGGTGCCCGGCCCACCCTGCACCACCAGCACCTGGTCGAGCGGAGATCGGATGACGACGTCCTGCTCGGCCTGGATGGTGGCGACGATCTCGCGCATCGCGCCCGTGCGGGCTGCACCGATCTCGGCGAGCACCGGGTCGGGGATGCCTGATCCGGCGACATCGTGGTCGGGGTCGTCGAGTTGCTCGTCGAGATAGGCGGTGAGGGTGCCGTCGGCCAGCGTGAATCGGCGCCGGTGGGCAAGCCCAAAGGCGTCGGCGTGGGTGGCGCGGTAGAAGGGCGCGGCGATGGGCGCTCGCCAGTCGACCACCACGGGTTCGTGGCGGTCGTCCTCGATGTGTCGGCGGCCGATGTACCACCGGTCGCCGTGAGCGCCCTCCTCGGTGATGCGTCCGAAGAACTCACCGGCACCCGGCGTGCGCAGGTCGTCGAGTGCCTCCGACACCGTCACCTCGATGTACTCCTTGGTGATCTCGTCGGCCGAGGCGTCGGGGTCGAGCACCGAGAACCGATCGATCATGCGGTCGCGGCAGGCGAACGAGTGGGCGAGGTGTGCTCGCTCGGCGGGAAGGTCGGGGAACAACTCGTCGCTCACAGGAGTGGCCACGCTAGCCTCCGACCCATGGAGCAGGACGCTGTCACCACCACCGAGCACGACGCTGCCGACATCGAGGAAGAGCTGCTGGTCGAGGAGATCTCGATCGACGGCATGTGCGGTGTCTACTGACCTGCTGAGCCCGCTGCTCGCCACTGCGCTGGAGCTGCACCCGCAGGTCGCCCTGCGTCCCGAGCCGTTCGGCGCGCTCGCCTACCACTACGGCAATCGTCGCCTCGTGTTCCTGAAGCACCCCGACATGGTGGCGGTCGCACGAGCACTCGCCGATCACCCGTCGCTCGCCGCAACCCTCGAGGCGTGCGGGGTCGACCGCCGCCGCTGGAACTCGTTCGCCACCGCCTTCCAGTCCCTTCTGCAGAGCGAGGTGGTCCGTGAGCGTTGAGTCGCTGACAGCCCAACTGAAGACCGGCCTCGACGCCCCCATATGCCTCACGTGGGAACTCACCTACGCGTGCAACCTGGAGTGCGTGCACTGCCTGTCGTCGATCGGGCAGCGCGACCCGCGGGAACTCTCCACGGCCGAGGCCAAGCGGGTGCTCGACGAGCTCCGCGACCTA
>CAZQPJ010000352.1:0-2787 GCA_964595105.1 uncultured Bifidobacterium sp. | reverse complement strand
ATGCCGCCGGCTTCGCCCGACACGACATTGGCGTTGCGGATCTTGTCGAGCAGCGTGGTCTTGCCGTGATCGACGTGGCCCATCACCGTGATCACCGGCGGGCGCAACGCCTGCATGGTCTCGTCGTCGTCGTCGCTGTCGTCGAACAGCGCCTGCAGTTCCATCTCCTCCTGCTGGCCGGGTTCCACCAGCAGCAGGTCGGCACCCACCTCGAGCGCGAACAGTTCCATCTGTTCGTCGGTGAGGGTCATCGTGGCGGTGACCATCTCGCCGTTCTGGAGCAGGAACCGGATGACATCGGCGGCCGTGCGGTTCAGCTTCGGAGCGAACTCCTGTGCCGACACTCCGCGCTCCACGATGATGGTGCCTTCGGGTACCGGAGCGTGATTGGGCGTGTACGACGACGAGTAGTTCGGCTGCATCTCGTCGAAGTCACGACGACGACGAGCACGGCTCTTCTTGCGCGGGGCGCGACGCTGACCGTTCGGACGCGGGCCGCCACCACCAGGACCACCAGGGGCTCCGGGTCCACCGGGCCGACCGCCGGGGCCACCGGCTCCACCGGGACCGCCGGGACGGGGACCGAAACCACCGGGACGAGCACCACCGGGGCCGGCGGGACGCGGACCACCGAATCCACCGGGACGCGGGCCGCCCGGACCACCGGGCCGCGGACCACCGGGCCCGCCGGGGCGCGCCGAGTAACCGCCGGGGCGAGCACCACCGGGGCCTCCGGGACCCGCCGGACGTGCGCCACCCGGAGGCGGCGGAATGGGACGACCAGTGGCCGACGTGGGCCGCGGCGGAGGCGGAATCGGACGACCAGTGGCCGACGTGGGCCGCGGCGGAGGCGGAACCGGGCGACCAGCAGGCGGCGGGCCCGCGGGCCGAGGCGCACCGCCCACTGCGGGCGGCCGAGCGGCCGGCGGTGCCGTCGGCGGCATCGGAGGACGCGGGGCAGGACGCGGCGTCTCGACCGACGGTGAACGACTGCTGATGATGCGCGAGGGGGCAGGCTCGGTGGGAGCCGTCGGTTCGGCAGGTGCCACCGGCGCGGGCGCGGGTTCCACCACGGGGGCAGGCTCGACCACTGCGGCCGGGGGTGCCACCGGCGCCGCCGGTGCCTCCGGCTCGACCGGCGCAGGCTCGTTCACCTTCGGCTCGACGGTCTCGGCCGTCGGGGCAGCCTTCTTCGCCGCCTTCTTCACCGGCTTGGGCGCATCACCCGCGTCGCCGGTGTCGTCCTTCGCCGCAGCCTTCTTCGCTGCCTTCTTCACCGGCTTGGGCTCTTCGGGCTGCTCGGGGCGCGTCAAACCCTCACGTTCGGCCTTGCGTCGCAGACGGTCGGCCTGCGCCTCGATGAGCGTGCTCGAGTGGGTCTTCACCCCGACACCCATCTGGTCGCAGAGCGTCATCATCTCCGCGTTGGTCATTCCGAGCTCTTTCGCGAGCTCGTGCACCCTCACACTCTTCGCCAAACCGTTGTCAGCCTTTCGTCGGCCCGTTCGTGCCGGAGGACCCGGCAGTGGGCAATTCTTCCATGTTGGTGATCACTCCCGAGAACGCCACTTGCAGCGCTCTCAGTTCCTCGGCGGTGACGGACCGCCGCCATGCACGTTCGAACGCCTTGCGGCGAACGGCCAGTTGCATGCACGCCTCCGAACACAACCACGCTCCCCTGCCCGGTGCACTGCGCCCCACCAGTACCCCATCGGGGCCCGAGGCGCAGCGGACCAGTTCGGGCTGCGGTCGTGTGCGACGACAGCCCACGCAGGTGCGCAGCGGTGTGGACGTCGGCTCAGGCGTCGTCACCACCCGCTTCCGGTTCGGGGGCTGCCTCGGAGGCCGCCGGTGCATCCGTGTCAGCCGTTTCCCCGGCCGCATCCTGGCCCTCGGCCGCCGCGGCCTGCTGATCGACCTCGGCCTGGGTCATCACCGTGCCATCCGCTGCATGCCATTCCATGGCACCCGTCTCGGGGTTGGTCACCCACTCGCCCTCGGCGTAGTCCTGCTCGTCGAGTCCGCCAACGGGCTGGGTCTCGCCACGGATGTCGATGCGCACGCCCGTGAGCCGCGCTGCGAGGCGGGCGTTCTGGCCCTCCTTGCCGATGGCCAGGCTCAACTGGTGGTCGGGCACGATCACATCGGCCTGAGTGCCGTCGTCGCTGATGATGACTTCCTTCACCTTCGCCGGCGAGAGCGCCTTGGCGACGAAGTCGGCCAGATCCTCGCTGAACGGGACGATGTCGATCTTCTCGCCGCGCAATTCGTTCACCATCATGCGCACGCGACCGCCACGGGCACCGACACATGCGCCGACAGGGTCGATGTTGTGGTCGTTGCTCCACACGGCGATCTTGGTGCGATGGCCTGGTTCACGGGCGCAGGCCTTGATCTCGACGACGCCGTCGGCGATCTCGGGCACCTCGAGTTCGAACAAGCGCTTGATGAGACCCGGGTGGGTGCGGCTGACCACGATCTGCGGACCCTTCGCGGTCTTGCGGACCTCGACGATGTAGGCCTTCACGCGGTCGCCCGGCACCGGACGCTCGAACGGCACTTGCTCGGCCTTGGGCAACAGGCTCTCGACCCGACCGAGGTCGAGCAGCGTGTAGCGGTCGTCGGCCTGCTGGATGATGCCGGTGACGATGTCGCCCTCGCGGTTCGCGTACTCCTCGAACTTGCGGTCGCGCTCGGCCTCGCGAATCTTCTGGCTCATCACCTGACGGAACGTCTGGGCGGCGATGCGGCCCATCTCCTCGCGCTTGGGCGTGTCGTCGCGGGGGT
>CAZQPJ010000351.1:0-2787 GCA_964595105.1 uncultured Bifidobacterium sp. | reverse complement strand
GTCTGTCGCTCGACGACGCGCTCACCGGCGCCGACATCGCCCGCCTCGACGACGCCGCGCTCACCGTGCGCGCCGAGCGAACCACGGTGTTCGCCGAGGTGACGCCCATCCACAAGGAACGCATCGTGCGTGCCCTGTCGGCGGCGGGCCACACGGTCGGTTTCATGGGTGACGGCATCAACGATGCGCCGGCGTTGCACGTGGCCGACGTGGGCATCTCGGTCGACACCGCCGTCGACGTCGCCAAGCAGACCGCCGACCTCGTGCTGCTCGAGAAGGACCTCGGAGTGCTGGGCGACGGAATCGAGGCCGGTCGCCGTGTGTTCGCCAACACGCTGAAGTACGTGCACGTCACCACCAGCGCCAATTTCGGGAACATGCTGTCGATGGCTGCAGCGGCGGCGTTCCTTCCGTTCCTGCCCCTGCTGCCCACCCAGATCCTCCTGCTGAACTTTCTGTCCGACGTGCCGGCCACCACCATCGCCACCGACCGGGTAGACCCCGAACAACTCAGCAGGGCGAGCCGATGGGATGTCCGCCAGGTGCGCAACTTCATGCTCGTGTTCGGTGTGGTGAGCACCGTGTTCGACCTCCTCACCTTCGCCCTGCTGCGATGGTGGTTGCACGCCGAACCCGAGGTGTTCCGCAGCGGGTGGTTCATCGAATCGACCGCCACCGAACTCGCGGTGATGCTGGTGCTGCGCACCCGTCGACCATTCCTCCGCAGCCGACCGAGCCGCGCGCTGGCCGTGTCGTCGGCGGTGGTGCTCTGCATCGTCACGGTGCTGCCGTTCAGCCCCGTGGCGTCGAGCCTCGGCCTCGGGCGCCTTTCGCTGGGCACCATGGCGGCGCTCGTGGCCGTCGTGGTGGCGTACGTGGTGGTCACCGAGGTGCTCAAGTGGCGAACCGCATTCCTGTTCGACGCCGACCGGCAGCGCCGCACACCCTCCGCGGCCTGAGCGGCTCGCAGGGCTACGGTCACCACGCCCCTATGACCCGGAAGCAGCTTGCCGAATACGCGCTGGTGGCGCTGGTGTGGGGCCTCTCGTTCCTGGTGCTGCTGAAGGTGGTGAAGGCGTTCGGCTGGGTCGGTGCCGTCACGTTCCGGACCCTGCTCGCCGGGTCGTTGCTCCTCGCCGTGGCGAAGCTCAGGGGTCGGGTTCTCGACTTCCGCATCGGCTGGAAACCGTTCTTCGTGGTGGGCGCCACCACGGTGGCCATCCAACTGATCGGCCTCTCGTTCGCGGCGCCGCGCATCGGCACGGCGATGTCGGCCATCTTCGTGGGCACCATCCCGCTCTACAGCATGGTGATCGGTCGCCTCTGGGGCACCGAGCACATCACCCGTCAGGGTGCCCTCGGGTTGGTGATCGGTTTCGGCGGCATGGTGGTGCTCGTCGGCTTCCCTGCCGAGGCTGTCACCAGCAGGTTCGTGCTGGGCTGCATCAGTTCCGTCATCAGCTGCATCGCGTCGGCCATCGGCAGCAACTACGCGCGAGGCCGCATGGCCAGCGTGGGCGAGTGGGAGCAAGCGATCGGTTCGTTCCTGTTCGGCGGGTTCCTCACGCTTCCCTTGCTGCTGGCAGTACCGGTGCCCACCACACCTCGACCGGTCGACTACCTGTTCCTGCTGATGCTGGCGGGGTTCGTGAGCGCGCTCGGCTACGTGGTGTTCTTCCGGCTGGTTGCACAACTCGGCGCGACGAAGGCCATCAGCGTGGAGTTCATCGTGACGGTGATCGCCGTGGTGGCCGGATCCGTAGTGCTCGACGAACGCCTGTCGGCGGCTCAACTGGTGGGCACCGCCATCATCCTCACCGGGTGCGCCCTGGTGCTCGGCCTCGTCGGTCGCCGGCCCGCCCGCACCTGAGGCGTTCCATCAGACTCACCAGAACATCGAGCCGGGTTCACCCTTGAATGGACCCACCACGTTCGATGTGATCCAGCCACCATAGAAACCACCGGCCTGCGGCTGCACCTGCTCGTCGCCCACCCAGCAGGAGTCCATGGGCGAGGCGTACATCGCCACGGTGCCGCGCAGTTGTTCGAACCCGGCCACCGGGTGGGGGTAGGTCCATGCCGCCCGCGGCACCACCACGCCGCCGCCGTGCACGTCGAAGTACGACGCCACACCCTTCCACTCGCACACGCTGCGGCCCTCGGCCGGCACCAGCGCGCCGGGCAGCGCGTCGTCGATCGGCAGGTAGTAGTTCGGCGGGTGGCTGGTTTCCAGCACGCGCAGGGCGCGCACCGTGTCGATGATGGTCACGCCGCCGAGCACCACCCGCACCCGAGCGGCCACGGGCTCCACACGCGGTGGGCGCGGATAGTCCCACACGCTCTCCTGCCCTGGCCCGGGCGGAGTGGGCCGCGGCCGGTTCATTCGGTCGTCTCCACTCCGCACGGCCGCTCCTGCATGCCCTCAGTCAATCATCGGGTCGCTGGCTTCTGACGAGCCAACCGCCGTTAGGGTGCTCGGATGCCCGCCGACGCCCCACCAACTCTCTCCAAGCGGGCGCCTCACGACGTCGAAGGCATCCTGCTCGACCTCCGCCGCGATGGCGGCGTGGTGGTGAGCGGCCTGCTGTCCTCCGACGAGACCACGCGACTGCACGATGAACTCGAGACGCATGTCGATCGCCGGGCCCCGGGCTTCCGCGACGACGACTCCTTCTACGGCAAACACACCGTGCGGGTGCAGGGCCTGGCCGCCAAGAGCCCGACCTTCGTGAGCTCGGTGCTGGTGAACCCCACCTTGCTGGCGGTCGCCGACGCCGTGTTGCTGGC
>CAZQPJ010000350.1:0-2796 GCA_964595105.1 uncultured Bifidobacterium sp. | reverse complement strand
GCGCAGCGCGCGCAGGCCGGGCATCTCGTGTTCGGCGAGGTGGATCTCCTTGCGGCCGAACGGGGCAAGAGAGAGATCGGCGACGCGATAGTCGCGACGCGCTGCAATGGACGACATGGTGGTTCCTCCGGGAACGACGACGGGATGGGAACCGGGCAGGTGCCAACTGGCAGCTCTCTGATCAGCCCGAGCAGGAGGTCAGCCTAGGCCGTCAGTCGCTGAGCACCACGGCATTCACGTCGAGCACGTAGTGCGCCGACCCTCGGGAGTTGTACACCCGTACCACCTGGTTGGCGCCGAACTTCACGAGCGCGAGGTTGCCCACCGGCGCCCCCTCGACACTGTTGAGGTTGGAGATGAGCGGCGGTGTGCCGGGTGCGCCCGGCGATGGATAGACGGTGAGATAGCTCGGCGAGACCGACACCGTGGCCACCTGACGGGTGAGGCTCGCGTTGGTGAGGTTGCCGAACGCTCCCAACTGCTTGCCCACCGACACGCCACCGATGTTCACGCTGGCCGCGAAGGCAGCGAAGCTCCAGTCCTCGCTCTGCCCAGGCCCGAGCGGTACGGAACCGAACGCAACGCTCCGGGTGTCGAACACACGGAAGGGTGTCGAGAGCGGCACGACGCGCCCGTCACGAGTGGCCTCGGGCTGGCCGTCGAGGAGGTACCCCATGATGTCGATCACCACGTTCGTCGCCCCGGCCGTGGCCGACAGGTAGACCTTGCCGTCGGGCCCGACGGGCGCCATCGAGAGGGTTCCCTTCACGAGACCCGGCGAGGTGACCGCATTGGAAGTGGCGGGCGGACCCGTCGGAGCCTCCGGCAGTACGGACACGAACCCGTTCGCTGTGGGTTGCACCACCGTGAGGTTGATGAGGACGCCGACCACCTTCGCGTCGTCGGGCACCACCACCGCCGTGCCACCGCGCTCGACCGCGCCACGGATGGTGATCGCCAGCGGGGTCCCCGAGGTCAGCGGCGTGTCGGGGTCGGTGTCGTTGCGCGTATCGAGGATGCGCTTCGGCTCGATGGGAATGAGGCGGGCGCCTCGTTCGTCGGCGAGGTCGTCGGGCGTTCCGTTGGTGTAGGTGCTGGTCGACATCCACCCGAACACATCGACGAAGACGTCGACAGTGCCCGCTGCCACGCCGAACGTGCTGAGCGAAAGGCGCCCACTGCTGTCGGGACGAAGGATGGCGAGGTTCGACACCGTCATCCCGGTGCGGTAGTTGACCACCGAGGAAGGCACCAGCGGCGGCGAACCGGGTGGGTACACGCCGAGATACCCGTCGCTCGACGCGCCCACGACCGTGATGCCGGCCACCACGGCCAGCACATCCGACGACTGCGTGCCCGCTGGCAACCACGAGTTCTGGAACGAACCACCCCCGAGACCCAACAGATCGATGTCGATGCTCGGACTGGTGGGCCCGATCGGCTTGGCGCCGAGCGGTGCGACGTCGTTGATGGGGCCGACCCCACCGTTCGCTGCGGCCGAGCGAGTGTCGAACACGCGGACAGGCGTGACGGCGTGATACTCGCCGCCACCGCACAACGTGCACGTCGCAGGGGCCGACGCTGCACTGCCCACCCACGACGCGGTGGTGACCGCGCCGAGCAGCGACACCGCTGCCAGCAGCCGACGGAGGGTTCCCGTGCTCACCCGGACGACGCTACCAGTGGCCGTCGATGGCGGGCCGTCAGGTCGGCCTCAGGCCGCCGGGGTGAACGTGGGCGCCAGCTCGCCGGCGGCAATGCGGGCGTCGAGTGCTGCCGCATCGGTATCGGACACCTGCTCGGCCTCGTCCGGCAGCATCACCGGAATGCCCTCGCGCACCACGTAGCGGCGACGCAGCCTGGGGTTGTAGAGACCACCGTCGTCGCCCAGGTAGTAGAGCGGACCCTTGTCGACAGGGCAGGCGAGCACTGCGAGAAGGCGGGGATCGAGTGCCATGGGTTCCTCCGGGTTCGGATCAGAGACTGGTGATGAGAGCGAGAAGTTCGGCAACGTGCTGGTCGCACGCGTCGCGGTCGGCGGCCTCGAGATTGAGACGCAGCAGCGGTTCGGTGTTCGAGGGGCGCAGGTTGAACCACCAGTCGCCGCAGTCGACGGTGAGACCGTCGAGGCGGTCCTGGGGTGAACCGGCGAAGGCCGCCGCGACATGTTCGATGACGGCCGAGGTGTCGTCGACAGCGGTGTTGATCTCGCCACTCGATGAGTATCGCTCGAACGGCTTGCGCAGCACTGAGAGGTCGGTACCCGCTCGGCTGACCTCCGCCAACACGAGGAGGCTGGCGATGAGGCCACTGTCGGCACGGAAGTTCTTGAGGAAGTAGTAGTGCGCCGAGTGCTCGCCACCGAACACGGCACCGGTTCGCTCCATCTCCTGCTTGATGAACGAGTGGCCCACCTTCGTGCGCACCGGCACACCACCGTGCTCGCGCACGACCTCGGGCACCGCGCGGGAACAGATGAGGTTGTGGAGCACCGTGGCGCCGGGATTGGAGCGCAGCACGCCGGCGGCAAGGATGGCCGTGGTGGTCGACCCGCTGAGACCCCGTCCCTGTTCGTCGACCACGAACACGCGGTCGGCGTCGCCGTCGAAGGCAAGACCCACGTCGAAGCCGCCTGCCACCACTCGGGCCTGCAGGTCGCGCTGGTTGGCGGGCTGCAACGGGTCGGCCGGGTGGTTGGGGAACGTGCCGTCGAGTTCGCCGTACATCACCTCGAGCGTCACCTGCGGAATGCGATCGAACACCGCCGGCACCACGAGACCGCCCATGCCGTTGGCG
>CAZQPJ010000349.1:0-2796 GCA_964595105.1 uncultured Bifidobacterium sp. | reverse complement strand
CCGGCGAGGAAGTAGCCCGACATGGCCACCGCAAGGCCGAAGTACGAGAACCGCAGCACCTTGTAGTCGGCCATGGCCTTCGCGACCCGCGGCACCATGGTGGTCTGCCACACGGCGATGAAGAGACCCACCACGGCGAAGTAGTCACCCGTGTTGCCCTGCGAGAACCCGAACTTGTTGAAGAGGTACACACCGAAGAACGTGGTGAAGAACGTGAAGCCACCGTTCCAGAGGAACGACGACAGCAGCGGTACACGGAGACGGGGTGACGCAAACCCTTGGGTGACGTTGCGCAACGATGCGCCGAGGGCAATGTGCTTGTCGGGGTCGATGTGCCGGTTGGTCTCGGGGAACCGGGTGATGATGAGCGCCACGTTCACCAGGCACAGGCCGGTGGCGAACCAGAACGGCGTGGTGGCATCGAACCACGACGGCGTGTGGAACAGCCCGTAGAAGTTGGCGTTGCCCTGGCTCAGCTTGCCGCCGATGTAGGGCCCGATGATGAAGCCGAGCCCGAATGCGGCACCCAGGAGCCCGAAGTTCTTCTGCCGGTCGGCGTCGGTGCTCACGTCGCCGATGGCGGCTTGTGCCACGGCCAGGTTGCCACCGGTGAGGCCGTCGAGTGCCCGCCCGAGGAACAGCATGGGAATCGACGCCCAGTGGATGCCGAGGGCGAAGATGGCGTACCCCACGGCGGTGCCGGCGATCGACAGCGCCAACACCGGGCGCCGGCCGAAGCGGTCGCTGAGCTGGCCGAGAATGGGTGCAGCGAGGAAGGTGCACAGCGGGTACACGGCCTGCAGGAAGCCGAGCATGATGAGGCCCTCCTTGGGGCTCCACCCGTCGGGCGTGACCTTGAACTGCGAGTTCGGGCTGATGAGCAGCGGGAACACCGGGATGAGGATGCTGAAGCCGACCAGGTCGATGAAGACCGTGAGGAAGATCGGGAGCATCGGTTTCGAATGGGCCTCGTCGCGTCTCGCCATTCCGCCCACCGTAGCGGCGGGGATCGGTTCCAACGCGTTCGTTCAGTTCGCAACGGGGACCAAGGTCGTACGACGAAGAGCCGATGGTCACTCTCCGTCGAAAACTGTGTAATAGGAGCGACCCTCCATCAATGGGTCACGAGCGGGAGACTCGAACAACATGACTGCTGGGACGGAACGTCTCGCGACCGATGGGGCCAGCCCTTCTGGACTCGATCGGCGCGATCTCTTGAAGGCCGGTGTGTTCGCGGGGGCGGCGGTGACGCTGCCCACCTTGCGCGGCGTGGGTGCAGCCGCACCGGCGAAGCTCGCAGCATCGAAACTTCCCAAGCCGTTCACCGTGCCGTTCGTGCGTCCACCAGACGCCGTGCCGGTGGCGCAGGACGCCACCACCGACTACTACGTCATCGACGAGGTCGCCGCGCAGGCCGAGGTGATCCCCGGCTACCGCTCGTGGGTGTACAGCTACAACGGCAGCGTCCCCGGTCCGCTGATCCACGGCCAGCGCAACCGGACCGCCGTGGTCCGTTTCCGCAACATGCTGCCGGCCACGCACCCGACCCTCGGCTACGAGTCGAGCACCTCGGTGCACCTCCACGGCGGCAACTCACTGCCCCAGTACGACGGGTATGCGGGCGACATCACCCGACCCGGCGAGTACAAGGACTACCACTACGGCAACGTCGAGACCGGCCGCACCATCTGGTACCACGACCACGGCATGCACCACACTGCGGAGAACGCCTACCACGGCCTCGCCGGGATGTACCTCATCCACGACCCTGACGAGGAGAAGGCGGTACCGCTACCCCAGGGCGAGTTCGACGTGCCCCTCCTGGTCGGCGAGGCCGCCTTCGCCGCCGACGGCAACCTCTGGTTCTCACTCGACAACCAGAACATGTTCCCGAGCGACGTCATCATGGTGAACGGCCGCCCGTGGCCGGTGATGCAGGTGAAGCGGCGGAAGTACCGCTTCCGGATCTGCGTGGGCTCGCTCTCGCGCTCGTTCGGTTTCAGCCTCAGCAACGGCATGCCGTTCCAGGTGATCGCGAGCGACGGCGGCCTCCTGCCCAAGCCCGAGACCACCTACGTCCTGCGCCACTGCGCCGGTGAGCGCTACGAGATCGTCATCGACTTCGCCGAGGTGTTCAAGGGAGCCAAGGCCGGCGCCCGTGTGAACCTGATGAACTCGCCCACCGCCACGGTGAACGTCAACAATCCGAACACCGACAAGGTGATGGCCTTCGAGGTGACGGACGAACCCTTCGACACCACCAACAACTCGGTGCCCGCCGTGCTGCGCGCCTACGACGATGTGCTCACGTGGCGCGAGGCCGATGCGGTGACGAGCCGGCAGTGGCTCCTGCACCGCTCCGGCGGCCAGTGGAAGATCAACAACACCACGTGGGACGACGTGGTGAACAGCAGCTACGACCTCGTCGGAGCCACCGTCCAGAACGGAACCACCGAACTGTGGACGTGGAAGAACAGCGGCGGAGGTTGGTTCCACCCGAGCCACGCTCACTGGATCGACTGCCGCGTGCTGAGCCGCAACGGAAAGCCGCCCCTCCCCTACGAGCAGGGCGTGAAGGACACGTTGTTCCTCGGTCAGAACGAGGAGATCAAGGTGCTCGTGAAGTTCGACACCCCGGGCACGTGGATGATCCACTGCCACAACATCATTCACGAGGACCACGACATGATGACCCAGTACCGCGTGGTCGATGCCGTGCGAGGTGGCGGCGACGACCCCATCGAGGCAGCGCGTCCGCGCTCGCTGGCCTTCGAGGCGTCCGACCCGATCAGCTGA
>CAZQPJ010000348.1:0-2802 GCA_964595105.1 uncultured Bifidobacterium sp. | reverse complement strand
AGGCTCGCACCACACCCATGCGGTGTGCCTTGGCATGGTTCTCGATGGCCCGCCCGATGTCGCTGAGCGGGCGCCCCGGCTGCACGGCCTCGATGCCGTGCCACATGCATTCCTCGGTCACCTTCACGAGGTCGCGGCTGGCGGGGTCGACGTCGCCCACGAAGAACGTCGCGTTCGTGTCACCGTGAACGCCACCCACGTAACAGGTGACGTCGAGGTTCACGATGTCACCATCGCGGAGCGCTCGCGAGTCGGGGATGCCGTGGCAGATGATCTCGTTCACGCTCGTGCACACGCTCTTCGGGTAGCCGTGGTAGTTGAGCGGGCTGGGGTAGGCGCCACGTTCGATGGTGGTGTCGTGCACGAACACGTCGATCTCGTCGGTGGTGATCCCGGGCCGCACCAGTTCACCGGCCAACCGCAGGATGTCGGCCGCCATGGTGCAGGCGTACCGCATGCGTTCGATGATCTCCGGCGACTTCACGCGGGGTTCCGCCCACCGCGGTGCCGACCCGGTGAGCGCGTACGGGGGCAATTGGATGTGGGCCGGCACACTGCGCATGGGGCTGATGACACCCTGCTGCACTCGACCCTCCGTGGGCTTGTGGCACCGCTTGTACTTGCGCCCGCTGCCGCACCAGCAGGCTTCGTTGGCCTGCGGAAGTACGGCGGGAGGTTCGCTGATGGCCACGTGGAAAGTCTAGGCAACCTCGTCTGCTTACCGCCTTGGGTGCGAAAGGTTGCTCGCCGTGGGGTCGCGAACGTGATTGGCTAGGGGGATGGACGACGACGTCACACCCGTGTCGGTGTTCCTGCTCGATGATCACGAGATCGTTCGCCGCGGTGTGCGCGAACTCATCGAACTGGAGCCCGGGCTCACGGTGGTGGGCGAGGCATCCACCGCCGAGGAAGCCATCCAGCGAATTCCGGCAGTGCGACCCGACGTCGCGGTGCTCGATGTGCGCCTTCCGGACGGCAGTGGTGTGGAGGTGTGCCGCGAAGTGCGCAGCCAGTTGCCGGGGTTGGCGTGCCTCATGCTCACATCGTTCAGCGATGACGATGCGTTGTTTGAGGCCATCATGGCGGGCGCTGCGGGCTACGTGCTGAAGCAGATCCGCGGCAACGATCTCGTCACGGCAATCCGTCGCGTCGCTCGCGGTGAGTCGCTGCTCGACCCGACCGTCACATCGAAGGTGCTCCACCGTCTGCGCAACCCATCGGAGGAGGACGAGCGTCTGTCGAAGCTGACACCGCAGGAGCGTCGCATCCTCGACCTCATCGCCGAGGGTGCCACCAACCGGCAGATCGGCAACGAACTCCACCTGGCCGAGAAGACCGTGAAGAACTACGTGTCGAACATGCTGATGAAGCTCGGTATGAGCCGTCGCACCGAGGCAGCGGTGTTCGCGGTGAAGGCGAACTCGCGGCGCCGCGACGACCACGGCTGAGCCGGTTGCGGCCGCACCCGTAGTGGCACCTCAGTCGGTGAGCGGCACCTGCCAGCGCACCGCCGTGCCGCCGTGCTCGCCGGAGCTCACCGTGCACGTACCGCCGAGCCGTTGCGCGCGGTCGTGCATGTTGAGGAGCCCACTGCCGAGTCGGTGAGTGGTGGGAATGCCGGCGCCGTCGTCGGCAACCACCAGCATCAACTCGTCACCCTGATGGGTGAGGCTCACTTCCACCTTGTGGGCGCGGGCATGGCGGGCCACGTTGCTGAGCGCCTCGCGCACCACGGCGGACACCTCGGTGGTCACCGTCTCGTCGACGGTGTCGAGCACACCGGTGAAGTGGAGCGTGGGCCGGAAGCCGAGCACCCGGGCCGATTCGTCGACGAGGTCGTTCACCACGACTCGCACCGTGCGGCCTGCGTTGCGTTTGTTGGCGAGCCCGAAGATGGCCGTGCGGAGTTCGCGGATGGCGTCGTCCTGATCGTCGATGATGCGCTCGATCTTCACCCGGGCGCCCTCGGGCACAGCGGGCAGCACGCTCTGCAGCGACAGCCCGGCCGCGAACATGCGCTGGATGACCGTGTCGTGCAGGTCGCGGGCGATGCGTTCGTGGTCTTCGGCCAGCAGCACGCGTTCACGGGCTGCGGCGAGTTCGCGTTCGACGATCCGGTTCGCGGCCTCCAGCGCCTCCTCTGCGAGGCGTGACGCTGTCATGTCGCGCACGCTGGCGATCACCACGTCGTCGCCCGCGATGTTGGCGGGGGCGAGGGAGATCTCGACGGGGAACTCCTGACCGTCCTTGCGGCGGGCGGTGAGGTCGAAACCCTGGCCCATTGCCCGCCGATGTGGGTGGCGTGAAAACCCGTCTCGGTGCGACACATGGATCTCGCGGATTGCCTCGGGCAGCAGCATCTCCACGGGGCGGCCGAGGAGCTCGGCTCGGGTGTATCCGTGCATGCGCTCGAGCTCACGGTTGACGAGAATCATCTCGCCGTCGAGGTTCACGATCACCACGCCGTCGGGCATGGCCTCGATCACCTCCAGCAACCAACTCTCTGCCTCCATCGCCCGGAGCGTATCGAACCTCCCCTCCAACCCCGTTCTGCCCCACCCCCACCCCACCCCCACCCCCAGCCCCACCCGAAACCCCACCCGAAACCCCACCCGAAACAGCGAGGACGTCGCGCCCATCTGTCGGGCCCACCATGAAACGGCCGCGACGTCCTCGCGGGTAGTGCGGGTAGTGCGGGTAGTGCGGGTAGTGGGGTGGGGGCGGGGGTCGGGGCGGGGGGTTATGCGTGGCCGATGCGGAGGTGGGTGATGGTCTGCTCGTAGGCGTGGGCCAGGCAGAGCG
>CAZQPJ010000347.1:0-2803 GCA_964595105.1 uncultured Bifidobacterium sp. | reverse complement strand
TGATCCTGCTCGCCGCCGCCGTGGTCGCCTTCTTCGTGTCGAACGATGTGAAGACCCCGCTCGTGGTCATCACCGTGGTGCTGCTGAACGCCGTGATCGGCTTCGTGCAGGAGCACAGGGCCGAGCAGTCACTCGAGGCGTTGAGGAACATGGTGGTGCCGCTCACCCGCGTGCGACGGCAGGGCGAACTCCACAACCTGCCCACCGCCGAACTGGTTCCCGGCGACATCGTGCTGGTGGAGGCAGGCGACCGTATACCCGCCGACGGTCGCCTGCTCTCCGCCAGCAACCTGGAGATCGAGGAGGCCGCCCTCACCGGCGAGAGCCACCCGGCCGAGAAGTCGACCGACGCCGTCGAGCGCGCCGATGCGGCAGTGGGCGACCGCGTGGGCATGGCGCACATGAACACCACCGTCACCCGGGGCCGGGCCGAACTGGTGGTGACCGCCACCGGGATGCGCACCGAGATCGGCCGCATCGCCGGCCTGCTGCGCTCGACGAAGCCCGAACGCACGCCGCTGCAGCGGCAGCTCGACGGGTTGGCACACAGCCTTGCCGTGCTCGCCGGCGTGATCGTGCTCGCCGTGTTCGCAATCGGTCTCGCCAGGGGCGAGGCGGTGGGAGACCTCCTGCTCACCGCCGTCGCCCTGGCGGTCGCCGCCATCCCCGAGGGCCTTCCCGCCGTCACCGCCGTGACACTGGCCCTCGGGGTGGCGACGATGGCCCGCCGCCACGCCATCGTGAAGCGTCTCGCCGGGGTGGAAACGCTCGGCTGCACCAGTGTGATCTGCAGCGACAAGACCGGCACCCTCACGCTGAACCAGATGACGGCCGTCGACCTGGTCACCCAGTTGCGGTCGCATGCCGTCGACGGGTCGGGCTACTCGCCGATCGGGTCGATCGAACGCTTTCCCGCAGACGACCGGGGCACCACCGAACTGGCGCTCTCGGCCATGGCCCTCTGCAATGACGCCGAGGTGCGCCAGGTGGCGGGCAACTGGGAGCTGGTGGGTGACCCCACCGAGGGCGCTCTGGTGGTGCTCGCCGCCAAGGGCGGGATCGACGTCGGCGCGCTGCGGGCCCGGTTCCCCCGCCGCGCCGACGTTCCCTTCGACTCGGCCGTGAAGTTCATGGCCACGGTGCACGAAGTGGTCACCGATTCGGGCACACGCATCGTACGGCTCCTCGTGAAGGGCGCTCCCGACGTGTTGCTCGCCCGCTCGAGTTCGGTGATCGACACCGAAGGTGAACTCGCCGACATCGCCCCCCACCTGACCGTCCTGCTGGGGCACAACAGCCGCATGGGTGACACCGGACTGCGTGTGCTGGCCGTGGGCCACCGCGAGTTCACTCTCGAGGCGTGGTCGGAGTTCGAGGAGAGCGGCGCCGACCCGGCAACACTGGTGCACGACCTCACGCTGCTGGCACTCGTCGGCATCGTCGACCCTCCCCGACCCGAAGCTCGTGACGCCATCGCCGTTGCACATCGCGCCGGCATCGACGTGAAGATGATCACGGGTGACCATGCCTCCACGGCCGCCGCCATAGGAGCCCAGCTCGGGCTACGCGGCGAGGCCGTCACCGGCGCCGATCTCGACCGCATGGACGACGCCGAACTGTCCGATCGGATCGACCGGATCGCCGTGTTCGCCAGGGTCTCACCCGAACACAAACTGCGGCTCGTCGGCGCCTTGCAGAGCCGCAGCAACGTGGTGGCCATGACCGGTGACGGCGTGAACGATGCGCCGGCGCTGAAGAAGGCCGATATGGGCGTGGCGATGGGCATCACCGGCACCGAGGTGAGCAAGGAAGCCGCCACCATGGTGCTCACCGACGACAACTTCGCCACCATCGTCGATGCTGTCGGCCACGGCCGCACCATCTACGCCAACATCGTGAAGTTCGTCCGGTTCCAACTGGGCACCACGCTCGGGTTCGCCCTGCTCTTCCTCCTCACCGCCGCCCTCGGCATCGCCGGCGGTAAGCCGTTCACGGCCATCGCCATCCTGTGGGTGAACCTCATCATGGATGGCCCGCCGGCAATGGCCCTGGGAGTCGACCCCGCCGACGAACGCCAGATGCATCAACATCCGAGGCCGCTGTCCGAGAAGATCCTCACCCGCAGCCGCTGGGGCGCCGTCACCCTGTCGGCCGTGGTGATGGCGCTCGGCACCCTCGCCGTGCTCGAGTGGGGCCCCGGCGACCCGATGCGAGCCGGCACCGCCACCGTGGCCGGCACCATGGCGTTCAACACCTTCGTGCTCTTCCAGTTCTTCAACATCCTCAACTCACGGCACGACACGGCAACCGTGTTCCGCCGCTCCACACTGTCGAACCGCTGGCTGTGGGTCGCACTGCTCTGCGTGGTGGTGCTGCAGGTGGGCGTCACCCACGTCGGTTTCCTGCAGTCGCTGTTCGACACCACCGACATCTCGGCGTTCGAGTGGTTCGTGTGCCTCGCCGTGTCGAGCACCGTGCTGTGGGCCGAGGAAAGCCGCAAGTTCATCGCTCGACGTCGTACCACCCTCTGACCTCCCTCCAACCCCCTCTCCACTGAAAGGAATCCCAATGTTCAAGAACACGATGAAGACCTCGGTGCTGTTGGCAGCACTGGGTGGCCTCATCGTCGCTGTGTCGGGCGCCATCGGCGGCGGCAGCAGCGGCTCACTCACCATCGGCCTCGTGATGGCATTCGCCATGGTGGGTGGTTCCTACTGGTTCAGCGACAAGCTGGCCCTCGCCTCGGCCAGGGCGAAGGTGATCGAACGCCATGAGGCACCCGAGTTCTACGACATGGTCGCCA
>CAZQPJ010000346.1:0-2807 GCA_964595105.1 uncultured Bifidobacterium sp. | reverse complement strand
GGGGGTGCGCCCGATCATCTGCCACGCCTCGCGACCGGTGGCCAGCACCTCACCGGTCTGTCGATTGAGGGCGATCACCGACGGCTCGTTCAGCACGATGCCGCGGCCCTTCATGTACACCAGCGTGTTCGCCGTGCCGAGGTCGATCGCGAGGTCACGCGCCATTGATCAGTTCCCCGGCCCTTCGTGGTCGTGCTGCGTGCGGTCCTGGTATGGACGAACACGGTCTCTCACCTGACGCCGCGCCTCCGGCGACAGCGCGTCGATGTGACGACGAAAACTTGCCACGCCGGGCTCCTGCTGTGGTGGACGGGTGACGGTCCACCACACGGCCACGGCGGCGACGACGGCGATACCGACCACGATCCAGATCACGAGGCGCCGCCCGCAGTGGGCACCGACCGGGGTTCGACGATGTCGTGCGCCCCCGTGCCCCATCCCGCACCGTCGGCCCACACCTCGTGCTTCCAGATGGGAGCGCTGGCCTTCAGCGCGTCGATGGCGTAGCGCGCTGCCTCGAACGCCTCGGGTCGGTGAGGCGCACTGACGCACGCGAGCACCGAGCTCTCGCCGAGCGCGAGGCGGCCGACGCGGTGCAGCAGCGCCACACGCCCGGTGTGCGGCCACCGTGCGCGAAGCTCGGTGTCGATGGCGGCGAACGACGGCACCACCTGCTCCTCGTAGGCCTCATAGGTGAGGTGCTCGACATCGGTGCGCATCACACCGGTGTCATCGGCCGCATGGTCGCGCACGGTGCCGCTGAACAGCACCACGGCGCCGCATCGGGGCAGCACGCACCATTCGTAGACCACGCCGACGGGCAGCACATCGCTGGACAGGGCCAGCCACGAGTCGCCGATTGCGGGAGGTTGCACGAGGCCGAAGCGTAGCCGTCACACGGCCGCACCGCAGGTGGTTGCCGCGACACCACTTGCACGCAGCCCGTCACTAACCTCGCACTCTCGTGGAGCGGAGAGACGGCAACGACGACGAGCTGTACCCGCCCGCACCCATTCCGGCACACGAGCGCGAATGGCGGCACCCGAGCGAGATCGGTGCCCGCGACTGGGCCGCCAGCGAGCCACCGGTGGCGATCGGACGCGGGCTCAGCGTGTCGGCAGGCGCCATCGGTTCGCTGCTGGTGCTCGGCGTGCTCTTCACGATGGTTCCCACCCATGCGGGCCGCAGCGTCATCAGTGTTCGCTCCACGGTGGCCACGGGTACGGTGCCCACCTCGGCAGTGTCGTTCGGTCCCTCACCCAGCCCGCAACCCTCCACCACGGTGCCGGCCTCCGAGCCACCCACCACACTCATGGTGCATCACGGCCCCGTGCCCACCTATGCCATCCCGGCGTCGAACACGCCCGGCACCGGTGACGAAGCACCCTTCGCCGTGGCGGTGGCTGTCGGCATCGACGGGCTCGTCCTCACCATCGCCCCCACCACCGAAGGGCACCTGGTTCGCCTCCAGGCACCCGACGGCACCATCGAGACCGTCGAGGTGCTCGCCGTCGACGAGACCACCGGCCTTGCGGTGCTGTCGCATTCCCTGCCGCCGGATGAGACCTTCGAGGTCGCTCCGCCTGCCGAGAGCGGCGACGTGTTGAGCTTCTACGGCAGCCCCGGCGTGAGCGGGGTGGTGGCGAGCGACGGTTCCGTCGAACTCACCGTTGCCGATGGCGCCGCCGATCCCGAACTGCGCGCCGGTACGCCGGTGGTGAACGACGAAGGCCAACTGGTGGCTCTCTGCAGCCATCACGACGACACCACGGTGCTCGTGCCCATCGAGAACCTCGAAGCACTGCGCTCCGCGGCGGCAGCAAAGGCAGCGGAACGGGTGTGGCTCGGCGTCATGCTGTTGCCTCCCGAGGAGACCGCCACCCCGGTCATCACGGCGCTCGAACCCGACGGGCCCGCCTCGATCGCGGGCCTGCTGCCCGGCGACCAGCTCGTGTCCGTCGACAGCAACGACGTTCCCGATCATCTGGCGCTCGGCATCGTGCTGGCCGGTCACTCACCCGGCGACTCCATCAGGGTGGTGGTGCGCCGCGAGGGTGTGCTGATGCAGTTCCAGGTGGAGCTCGGCGAGCCGCGCCCTCGCCTCTAGCTCAGCGGCGGCGCGCCCGCCTGACCGCACGAACCGTTGCGAGCAGGGCCACGACGATGCCCACTCCGAGACCACCGAGGGCGATCTCCTGACGGCGCTTCGGCGACACCATGGTCCACCACTTCGCCTCGGTGCCCTCCACGTAGGCCTGCTCGTTGGTCACCCTCGGCTGCCACCCCTCGGCCTTCAGCCGATCGTTCGCCACCAGCCAGGGCCACCGCGTGTAACTGCGGAGGCCGGGAGGGATCGGGCCGCGCTGGAAACGCCACCGCTGGTTGGAGATGACCTCGGCCACACGGTCGGGCAACTTCACCCGTGGCACTGCGCCGGCCAGCGCTCGAACGCGTTCACCTTCCACCCAGCCATCGGGTGCCACGTTGTACACACCGTCGAGGCGGCGCTCGGACGCCAACACCACCGCGCTGGCGAGGTCGTCGAGGTGCAGGAACTGGGCGGGCGGGTCGTCCTCGCCCACTCGCTGCCCCATGCCCGCCGCCAGTGCAGCGGCAAGACCGCTGGTGCCGTCGGCGGCCATCGACACCGCCGGCCGCAGCACGGTGACGGAGCGGCCCAGCTCGGCGCGGCGCCAGTCGTCAACGAGTTGTTCGGCGGCACCCAACTGACGCGCGTAGGTGAACTCGACATCGGGGCGCAGCGCAGCATCCTCGGTGAGCGTCACGGGGCTGTTCGCCCATGCACC
>CAZQPJ010000345.1:0-2811 GCA_964595105.1 uncultured Bifidobacterium sp. | reverse complement strand
GCGGCGTCCTCGGGCAGGATCCAGTCCGGGTCGTCGAGCTGCAACACCTCGAGGAGGTCCTCCGGGTCCGGTTCGTCGAGCAGGCTGCCCATCTCGTGGCGGGCGATGAAGTCGATGGTGTCGGCGATCGAACGCAGCGGCGTGGCGGTTTGGTCGTTGTCGAGGAGGTAGTGGCCGACGGTGACCTTCGCTGCTGCTGTGCGGTCGTACTTGTCGTCGTGGTTGTGGCCGCAGTAGGCGGAGACGTGTCGCGGTTCGTAGTTCACTCTCACTGCTGCGAGTCGACGGTCGCGTTCAGCGATCCATTGCGTCTGCTGCCGCTTGGAGGCATCGGTGGGGAGTGCCGGCAGTGTCTCGAGCACGATCGCCTCGCAGATCGCTTGACCGACGTCGGCGTAGGTGGCGAACACGCGGCGCAGTTGCTGGTTGTTGAGCGAGTAGCCGAGGTCGTCGAACCCGAGTCCGTTGCGGTCACGTTCTCTGCGCATCGCAGCACGGGCGGTGCTCCTGCACGCAGGCAGGAAGCTGCCGTCGAGATCGCGGCCGCAGGCTGCCACGATGAGGAACCGGTCCGCCATGGTCGGGTCCGGGTTGCGCAGGTCGTAGCTGTGGTAGCGGAGCGCGTACTGCTCGATGTACTCGGCGAGGATCGCCGGGAACGGGATGTCGCGGTTCGAGGTGAGGGACTTCACCCACGGGACTGCATCGTTCTGCTCGTCGCGCTGCATCGTGATGCGAGCCCACAACCGCCCGTCAGCGCGATACGCCAGGTTGCCGAGCCTGAGACCTTGGGATTCGCCGAGTCGGTGCCCGGTCAGCGCTTCGATGTAGATCGTGATCCGGCTCGCCGCCGGCAGTTGCATCGCCAAGCGTTTCACGTTGGCGAGCGGGGTCACCGGTGGTTTGCTGCCCGGCAGACCGTCCCATTTCGATGGGTCGTTCCGGCGTCGCTTCGGATTCGCGGGCACGATCGGTGCGCACCGCCTCCACGGGTAGTCCTCATGTTGCTCGTGGCGCTTTGCCCAGTCCCCGACGATGAAGCGAAGATCCTCCAGCAGCGCCTTCGCGGTGACTGTCGACACCCCGTCGCCGGCCATCCACCGCAACCAGTCACTGACCGCCTTCGAGTCGATCTCCTCGATCCTCGTCGATCCGAACCACGGCAGGATCCGGGCGTTGATGCCCCGCATGTCGGAGTTGTAGGAACTGGGCTTCAGCACCCTCTGGCCCTTCCCTCGGGAGCAATGCTGCGTGTGGTCCGAGTTCTCGACAATCTCCCAGCGCTCTGCCGCGTAGGTCGCAATTAGTTCATTCATCGTTCGAACGACGCGTGCGTTCGCCAGCGACACCGCTGCCTGCATCGCCGAGCGAACGTCCTCGCCCTTCTCGCGAGCCCGCATGCCGGCTGCGTAGACGACCAGCGCGTCGCCTCTGGAGTCGAACGACATCGTCACGCGGTCGGACGACCCGATCGCGGCTCGAATGCTCACCTGGTATCGACCGGTCTTCGTCACCGTGATCTCCTTGGGCAGACCGTTGCTCATGACCGACCCCCGAGCACCTCGATCACCGCACGGAGATCAGCGACGTGACGCTCGAGCTGCTCGATGCGTGCCAACCGCTCGTCAGCCACCGCCCGCGCAGCGGCGACCTGTGCCTCCATCTCGCGGACCACGGAGCGACGCTCATCGCCATCAGAGGACAGGTCAGGAGCGAGGCCGTCCTCGACGAGCGCCGTCACGGGGATTCGCCACACACCGGCAGCGCCGACCCGTCTCGCACCCGCGAGCCGGTCGGTGCGCAACCTCCTGCGGATCGTCTCGTCGGACACGCCGCACATCCGCGCTGCCTGCTCGATACTGACCGTGCCATCGTGTGAGATCACGTACCACTCCGCGACCATCCCGGCGGCTGGATCCGCCAGGCGTCGCACCGCAACGTGACCATCGACGACTGCCAGCGCACGCGCCACGAGCACTTCGCCGACGACATCGAACCGTGGGTACACACACTGGGCACACGCACTGCACAAGGCGTCGTGGGCCTTGGCACGCGTGCCAAGTTCGCGCCAAGCCGCATCGGTGATGTCGCAAAGCCGCAGGTCACAGGCTTGGGCCTTGGCACCCCCGAAATCGCTGAGCAGCGCGGCCAACTGCATGTGATGCGGAACAGCTGACCCGAATCGGACCAGCTCAGAGGCTGTTTTCAGCCCTTGCCGTAGCGGTGGATCTTGCGGAGGACTACAGGGTGTTGCAGCTTTGCGAGCTTCCGCATCAGGAACTGCTGCAGCAGATCCGCTGGAAAGGGGCAGGTCAGGGGCTCGGAGCCTCAACGTGTACGCAGGTGCGTACTCAGTGGCTGCCAAGTGGGGGTGATCTCGATGTGAAGTGGGCATGCCCGTACACGTGCCGGGCACATCGCGTTACGCCATGATCTCGACGCGACTCGCGTCAACGATCAACTCGAGCCGCGACGCGCGGCCTGAGGCTCACGCGGACCCCCTACCCCCAAACACCGTGCACTCACCGAAACAGTCGTGCACGCGACAACAAAACTGAACCGGCGGAGCATGAGGGAATCTCACGCTCCGCCGGTTCGTTGATGTGATCGTCAGTTGCCGGTGCTGTTGCCGGCGGTTGAGTGGTAGCCGCTTCCCAGGCCGTCGTGGTGCAGCAGTCCGGCGACGGTGAGTCGGGCGACCACCACCATCACGTCGGTGAGGCTGAGACCGGTCAGGTCCGACAGCTCGGCTGGCTGCCACCATCGCGTCGGCTCCGAGTCGATCACTGCCAGCCCCGTCGCCGCGGCCAC
>CAZQPJ010000344.1:0-2826 GCA_964595105.1 uncultured Bifidobacterium sp. | reverse complement strand
CGCATACTCGAAGAGGCACATGCTGCACGGGTCGCTGGAGGAGTTGTTGGCCAGCATCTGCATGCGCGGGTTGACCTGCAGAATGCTCACAAAGTTGCGCCGGAATCCATCGTAGCGCGGATCCTTCTCGATTCCCGCCAGTTGCGGATAGATCGCCACCGCCTCCAACTGGTAGACCACGCTCGGATGTTCAGCCGTCGCGGGCGGGAACGCGACACGGACAAACGGCGGCTTCACGATGCGTCGGAGGGCATCATAATCCAGTTTCCACCCTGGAACGTTGCAGGTGATCCTGAGCGAACCCATGTCCGGCAGGTGAAGCACGCAGGGGTCATGCGGAATGAGGCTCGCCGACGGCACCACCGTGTGACCGCGTGCCGAGAAGAAATCGGTGAACGTGGAACGAAGTTGGTCGGCGGTCTTCGGAGGCGTGCCCATGAGGTGAGGAGCCTACCGATGGGCACGTCGGGGAGGCTTGCTCATTCGCGCCCTCGTCTCGAGTCGTCGCCGACACGAACGATGGGTAGTGTCGCTCGCCGTGCCGCTCGACACCCATGAATGGATCAGTTTCGAAGACGATCACCATCGTCGGACGTGGGTGTTCGATGCCACCTTCCTCCGCTCGAGTTGGAGCTGCATCTACGGCAACGGCTGCAAGGGCGTGCACGACACGGACACCGCCCATCTCGCCCAGGGATGCTGCACGCACGGCGCGCACTTCGTCGACGACGAGGACGTGCAGACCGTGGTCATGGCCTCGGCTCGCCTGAAGAAACGGCACTGGCAGTACAAGAAGCAGGGGCAGCGCGACGGCATCCTCGGCACCGACGACGGCGCCACGACCACCCGCGTCGTCGACGGCGCTTGCATCTTCCTCAACCGACCCGGTTTCGAGGGCGGCATCGGCTGCGCCTTCCATCACGCCGCCATCGAACTCGGCGAGCGCAAGATGGACCTGCAGCCCGACGTCTGCTGGCAACTCCCCCTCCGCCTCGAGGACCACACCGACGAACACGGGTACGTCACGTCGACCCTGCGAGAGTGGAAACGACGCGACTGGGGCGCCGGGGGCGACGACTTCCACTGGTGGTGCACCGATTCGGGCGAGGCCTTCCACGGCGGGAAGCCGGTGTATCAGTACCTGCGCGACGAGATCGTCGAACTCGTGGGTGAACACGTCTACGCACAGATGGTGGCGCTGTTGGAGCGCCCGAAGTGGACACCCCTTCCGCACCCGGCCGTCAGCCGACGCTGACGTTCCACCCCGTCAGCCGACGCTGACGTTCCACCCCGTCAGCCGACGCTGACCTTCTTGTTCGCCTTGCGGCGGTCTTCGAGGCCGAGGAACCGCTTGCGAATGCGGATGTTCTTCGGCGTCACCTCGACGAGTTCGTCGGCGGCGATCCATTCGATGGCGGTCTCGAGCGTGTGGATCTTCGGTGCCGGCAGTTTCACGGCGTCGTCGTGACTGTGCGTACGGATGTTGTTCTTCTCCTTGGCACGAATGCAGTTCACGACCATCTCGTGCTCGCGGGCGCACTCGCCCACCACCATGCCCTCGTACACCTGCTCGCCCGGGTTCACGAAGAACTGGCCACTCGACTGCAGGTTGTCGAGGGCGTAGGCGGTCGTGACACCCAGGCGGTCGGCCACCATCGCGCCACCTCGGGCGTCGGGCATGTCGCCTGCCCACGGCATCCAACCTGCGTGGTGCTGGTGCAACAGCGCCGTGCCGCGCGTGGCGGTCATCAGCAGCGATCGGAAGCCGATGAGGCCGCGGCTCGGGCACTCGAAGGTGACGATGGTGCGACCGGCATCGCCGGCGCGGAGGTCGGTGATACGTCCCTTGCGCGGAGCGAGCTCCTGGGTGACGGTTCCCACGTGCTCGTCAGGAACGTCGACCACTCCCCGCTCCTGCGGCTCGAAGCGCTTGCCGTTGACTTCCTTCGTGATCACCTCGGGGCGGCTCACCTGCAGTTCGTAGCCCTCGCGACGCATGCTCTCGATGAGCACCGCCAACTGCAGCTCGCCGCGACCGGCGACCTCGATCACGTCGGGCGAACCGGTCTCGAACAGCTTGATGCTGACGTTGCCGAGGATCTCCTTGTTGAGCCGGTCGACGAGGTGGCGACTGGTGAGGTACTTGCCCTCGCGTCCGGCAAGGGGCGACGTGTTGACGCCGAACGTCATGCGCAGCACGGGTTCGTCGACCACCAGACGGGGAAGCGCAACGGGCTCCTCGACCGAGGCGATGGTGTCGCCGATCTCGACCTCGGGGAACCCGGCCATCACGAACAGGTCGCCCGCAGCCAACTCGTCGACCTCGTTGCGGGACACACCCTGGAACGCCATCAGTTGCGACAGGCGTCGCTTCAGCGGAGGTTGCCCCTCCGCGAACTCCTCTTCGAGCAGCGCCACCGTTTCGCCACGGCGCATCACGCCGTTCACGACACGGCCGATGGCGAGACGACCGAGGTACTCGCTGGCGTCGAGTTGGGTGACCATCGCCTGCAACGGCAGGGTGGCGTCGCCCTGCGGGGCCGGAATCGCCTCGAGGATCGTGTCGAGCAGCACCGACAGGTCGGCGTCGTCATCGGGCATGCCGACACCCTTCATCGCCCGGCCCTCACGAGCCACGGCGGAGATGATCTCGAAGTCGATGTGCTCGTCACCGGCATCGAGGTCGATGAACAGTTGGTACACCTCGTCGAGCACCTCGTCGGCGCGGGCGTCCTGCCGATCGACCTTGTTGATGACCACGATGGCGGGAAGATCACGCGCCAGGGCCTTCTAGAGCACGTACCGCGTCTGGGGCAGTGGGCCTTC
>CAZQPJ010000343.1:0-2838 GCA_964595105.1 uncultured Bifidobacterium sp. | reverse complement strand
GCGCCACCACGGACGGCTCGTTCAGCACCACACCCTGACCACGGGCGTAGATGAGAGTGTTGGCCGTGCCGAGGTCGATCGCAAGGTCACGACCGATCGAGAGCGGATTGCTGCGAGCCATCACCCTCCTCTACGACGTGGCGCGGTGCGAGCAGTGTAGCGGCGCTGCCGTTTGTTACAGATTCGGGAAGAAGATTGCGATTTCGCGCTGGGCGGACTCGAGCGAGTCGCTGCCGTGCACCAGGTTCTCGGTGAACAGGATGCCAAGATCGCCGCGGATGGTGCCGGGGGCAGCCTTGCGCGGGTTGGTGGCGCCCATCATGCCGCGCACCACTTCCCAGGTGTCCTCCGGACCCTCCACCACCATGGCAACCACGGGGCCACGGCTCATGAACTGCACGAGCTCGGGGTAGAAGCCCTTGCCCACGTGCTCCTCGTAGTGGCGGGCCAGCGTGTCGGCATCGAGCTGACGGAGGTCGAGTGCCACGATCTTCAGGTTCTTCTGCTCGAAGCGGGAGAGGATCTGGCCCACGAGACCGCGTTCGACGGCATCGGGCTTGAGGAGGACGAGGGTACGGTCGGACATGGCGGTCGAGCCTACCGGCTGACCGTTCGTTCAGTTCAGGACGTGCCGCAGGTAGGGCCGAGCGGAGCCGACGATGTAGAGCGAGCCGGTCACCACGATGGCGTCCTCCGCTGCCGCCCCGGTGAGGGCCGCGTCGATGGCGTGCTCGACCGTGTCGAACTCCAGCACCACGTCGCAACCGACGTCGCGTGCCGCAGCGGTGAGTTCCTCGCCCGGAAGGCCCCGCGGTGTCGGCGCCGTGCAGGTGAACACCACGTCGAACTCGTCGGCACGGAGGGCCGCCAGCATCTCGCGGGGGTCACGGCCCTTCAGACAGCCGACCACCAGCAGTCGTCGCCCCGCCGGATCGAAGTCGTCGAAGAACACCGTGGCGCACGAGTCGGCGCCGGGTGGGTTGTGCGCGCCGTCGATGACGACCAGCGGCTGGTGGCCCATCACCTCGAACCGGCCGGGCATGCGCACCTCGGCGAAACCTTCCGTCACGATGTCACCGGGCACCGGTGCGGCGAAGAATGCCTCCACCGCTGTGAGTGCGACCACCGCGTTCGAGCACTGGTGCTGGCCGTGCAGCGGCACGAACACCTCGGGGTAGATGGTGGTGGGCGTGCGCAGGTCCATCAGTCGGCCGCCGAGCGCCAGTTGCTGCTCCAGCACGTCGAAGTCCTCTCCGCGAACGAACGAGGTGGCACCGCCCGCCTCACGGAAGATGTTCACCAGCATCGGGTCGGTCTCACCGATCACCACTGCCGAGCCGGGCTTGATGATGCCAGCCTTCTCGAGCGCGATGTGCTGCAGGGTCGGACCCGCATACTCCATGTGGTCGGCACCGATGTTGGTGACCACCGACACCTGGGCCGCGCACACGTTGGTGGCGTCCCATCGGCCCAACAGGCCGACTTCGATCACCGCCACGTCGATGGCGATGTCGGCGAACCATCGGTAGGCCGCCGCAGTGACCGCCTCGAAGTACGTCGGCCGCACGCCGGTGATCACCTCGAGGTCGGCGATGGCCGCGATCTGCTCGGCGAAGTCGTCATCGCTGATCGGCTCGCAGTTCACGCTCATCCGTTCGTTGAGCCGCTCGAGGTGCGGGCTGGTGTAGGTGCCCACCGTGAGTCCGTGCGCCATCAGCAGACGGGTGATCATCTGTGTGGTGCTGCCCTTGCCGTTGGTACCCGTGATGTGGATCACGGGGAACGCATGCTGCGGGTCGCCCATTGCCGCCATCAGGGCCTGCATGCGCTCGAGGGTGGGCGAGTCGATGCGTCCCGTCTTGTCGTAACTCGCGTGCGCGTCGAGGTAGGCGAGAGCGGCTTCGAAGTTCATGGCACGGCCGTTGGTCAGCTGGCCTCGCGCCGCGGCCGCTTCGACTTGGGCTCACGGGGCGTCAGCATCGGGTTCGACCGTTTGGCCACGGTCTCGGCGTCGATGAGGACGCTGCCGACGTCGGCACGTCCGGGAAGTTCGTACATGGTGTTCAGCAGCACCTCCTCGAGGATGGCGCGCAGACCGCGTGCACCCGTGCCACGAGTGAGCGCCAGGTCGGCGATGGCGTCGAGCGCCTCGCGGGAGAAGTCGAGTGCCACGTCCTCGAACTCGAACATCTTGCGGTACTGCTTCACGAGCGAGTTCTTCGGCTCGACGAGGATCTTCACCAGCGCCTCACGGTCGAGGCTGCGCACGGCACCGATCATCGGAAGGCGGCCGATGAACTCCGGGATCATGCCGAACTTCAGCAGGTCTTCCGGCTGCACCTGAGCGAACAGCTCACCGGGGTCGCGGTCGCGCTTGCTGCGCACCACGCCGTTGAACCCCATGCCGCGCTGTCCGATGCGGTTCTCGATGATCTGCTCGAGGCCGGCAAACGCATCGCCGCAGATGAACAGCACGTTGGTGGTGTCGATCTGAATGAACTCCTGATGCGGGTGCTTGCGGCCACCCTGCGGCGGCACCGAGGCGACGGTGCCCTCCAGAATCTTCAGCAGCGCCTGCTGGACGCCCTCGCCCGACACGTCGCGGGTGATGGAGGGGTTCTCGCTCTTGCGCGCGATCTTGTCGATCTCGTCGATGTAGATGATTCCGGTCTCGGCCTTCTTCACGTCGAAATCGGCGGCCTGAATCAACTTGAGGAGAATGTTCTCCACGTCCTCACCCACGTAGCCGGCTTCGGTGAGCGCCGTCGCATCGGCGATGGCGAACGGAACATCGAGCATGCGGGCCAGCGTCTGGGCGAGGTGGGTCTTGCCACAACC
>CAZQPJ010000342.1:0-2842 GCA_964595105.1 uncultured Bifidobacterium sp. | reverse complement strand
CTTCGTCGCTGCGCAGTTCAATGCACTGCTCGATGACATGCGATGGGTGCAGGGCGCCGCACACGCGAACGCCATGGCGACCCGGCTCTACGAACGAACCCGACTCCTTCCCGGAGTTGGCTACGACGCCCCACCGGCGGTGAACAGCGTGTTCCCCTGCCTTCCCGAATGGAGCATCGCTCCCCTGCGCGAATGGTGCTTCTTCTGGGACTGGAACGTCGCCAGGAACCAGGTGCGCTGGATGACGGCGTGGGACACCACGGAGGACGACATCGACCGTTTCGTCGCCGGAGTCGCCCATCTGCTCGCTGACTGAGCAGATTTCGCACCAAATTGTCGACAGGTCTCCGAAAATGACGTAGGGTGCCAGTTACTTGCTGTGTGCAAGTAACTCGCAGTCGCAGTGAACAGGGGGTTCCATGGCAGCGGTCGACATCGTGACGCATCGCACGCTCACCGACGAGGCGTGGATGAAGGCTGCTGCCTGCAAGGGCCTCACCCACCTGTTCTTCCCCTCCCCTGCCGAACGACCCCAGGCGCGAATCCGTCGCGAGTCGATGGCCACCTCGGTCTGCCACGGCTGCTCGGTGCTGTCATCGTGCCGCGAGTTCGCCCGGACGAACCACGAATACGGGTTCTGGGGTGGCGAGAGCGAGGACGAGCGGCACGCAGCGGGTTTCCGCCTCATCGCCCCCATCGGCGTGAGGGCCCGCGACGTCGTCTGACCCTCGTCCTTGGGTGGTGCGCGGCGCTCGTCCCGCTCGTCGGCATACCATCGCTTCGTGATCGACTCCGTTGCTCATCGCGCAGCCATCGGCGCCGCATGGGCCGCGTACGGTGATAGCCGATCGGTGGTGATGCTCGACGACGCCAGCGCCAACGTGTCGACCAACCGCGTCTACCGACTGCACCTCGACGACGGCTCCACGCTGATCGGCAAGGTGTCGTCGTACGGCTCGTACTTCCTGTTCTACGAGGACCACGACCGTCTCAGCCGCTGTGCCGAACTCCTCCGCGCCACGCGGTTCAACGGGATGCTGGCCGGGATATGGCGCAAGGACGATCGTCTGTTCACGTGGTACGACCAGACGATGTGGGCGGTGTTCTACGACGACGTGCCACGACGCGAGTCGTTGCCGAAGGTCCTCACCGTCGAGCAGGTCCGCAACCTCGGACGCGAGATCGCGGAGTTCCACCTCGCCTGCACCGATGCATCACCTCGCATACCTCCGGCATCGAAGACCATCAAGAGCGACGCCATTCATCTCCTGGAGCTGCTCGAGAGCCCCTTTGCGACCCGTAACTTTGCGCTGCCCGCCGAGTCGATCGGCGTCCTCTGGAAGCACACTCACCGTTTCCTCGAGCGACTCATCGCCGTGGGCTACGACGAGTGGCCGAAGATCCCAGTCCTCATCGACTGGAATCTCGGCAACTTCTCGGTGGCGTCGAACGACGACGGATCGTTCCGACTCTTCAGCCGATGGGACTACGACTGGTTCCGTATCGAGCCTCGACTGCTCGACTTCTACTTCCTGTCGCGGGTGTCATCCACCACCGGCGACCGCACTCAGTTCTCCTACGGACCGCACACGCTCACCGAGGCGCCGTTCCTCGAGTTCCTCGACGCCTACCGCAGCGTGTTCCCGCTGAGTTGCGACGAGGTGGCCTTCCTGCCGGAGGTGTACCGGTTCTTCATCCTCAACTACGTGGTCCGCGAGGGTGCCCGGTTCTTCCGCCCCGACCTCTGCACGAAGTTCCGTGGCGACGCGGTTCGGACGTACCTGCCCGCCCTCGACCGACTCGACGTCTCTGCCCTCCTCGCCTGAGGGCTCACTCGTGCCACCATGGAGCCCATGAAGTTCGACGTGTGTGTGGTGGGGAGCGCCAATCTCGACCTCGTGGCCACGGTGCAACGGTTGCCGGCTCCCGGTGAGACGGTGCCGGGAAGTTCGTACCACGAGTACCCCGGCGGGAAGGGTCTCAACCAGGCGGTGGCGGCGGCGCGATCGGGCGCCAGGACCTCCTTCGTGGGCGCCCTCGGGCTCGACGACGCAGCCGCGCTCCTGTCGCACGTGCTCGACGACGACGGCATCGACACGACCCATGTCACCCGGGTGAGCCTGCCCACCGGACGGGCACTCATCTTCGTCTCGGCCGAGGGCGAGAACTCCATCGTGGTCGTCTCGGGAGCGAACCAGGCGGTGCTCGTCGACTCGTTGCCATCGGCTGCGGTGTGGCTCTCCCAACTGGAAGTGCCGGTAGCGGCGATCGAGCGGGCCTTCACCGCTGCACGGTCGAGCGGGGCGGTCACCGTGTTGAACCCGGCACCGGCGATGAATCTGCCCGATTCGCTCCTGGCGCTCTGCGACATCGTGGTCCCCAACGAGCACGAAGTGGAACTGCTCGGCGGCGTCGATCGACTCCGCTCCCTCGGTGCCAGGGCGGTGGTGGTGACGCTTGGTTCACGTGGTGCCGAGATCCACACCGAGAGCGGCGTGCACCGCGTTGCCCCGTTCCCGGTGATGCCGATCGACACCACTGGCGCGGGTGACACCTTCTGTGGCTCGCTCAGCGCTCGATTGGCAGCGGGAGACTCGCTGGAGGACGCGGCCCGGTTCGCGTCGGCCGCAGGCGCACTGTGCACGACGGTGGCAGGTGCTGTCCCTTCGATACCCCGTCACGATGCCGTCGTACGGCTGATGTCGGCTTCCTGACCCTCAGGCGTCGCGAACGTTCCATTCGCGCTTGGCGACGGGCTCCTTGTCGCTCCAGGGGAAGTTGATCCATTCGTCGGTGCGCTTCCACACGTAGTCGCACTTCACCACGGAGTGGCTCTTCTCGT
>CAZQPJ010000341.1:0-2849 GCA_964595105.1 uncultured Bifidobacterium sp. | reverse complement strand
GTGCCCGACCCGGTGCTGCAGCAGGTGGAGCACTTCGGTGACCCCACCGTCACCGTGAACGATGCGTTCAAGCCGGTGGTTCGTTACTGGGACCGCATCAACCGCCCCGAGCAGCTCATCCCGTCGCTGCCGCAGGCGGTGGCCACGATGCTCGACCCTGCCAACTGTGGCCCGGCGTTCCTCTCGCTGCCGCAGGACGTGCAGGCGGAGGCGTACGACTTCCCCGAGGAATGGTTCGAGGTGACCGTGCACCACCCGGTGCGGCCGCGTCCCGATGTGGGTCAGCTTGCCGCGGCAGCCGAGTTGCTGCGCGGTGCGGAACGTCCGCTCATCGTCGCCGGTGGGGGAGTGCACTACTCGCAGGCCGAGTCCGAGCTCACCGCGTTCGCCGAACGGCACGGCATCCCCGTGGTCGAGACCGTGGCGGGCAAGGCGTCGCTGCTGGCCTCGCATCCGCTGTACGGGGGCCCGCTCGGTGTCACCGGCAGCGAGGCCGCCAACCATCTGGCCGGTCGAGCCGATGTGGTGTTGGCGGTCGGCAGCCGTCTCGGCGACTTCACCACCGGCTCGTGGACGGTGTTCAGCGATCCCACCACCCGCATCATCGGCCTCAACGCCGCAGCGTTCGATGCCGGCAAGCACCGGTCGCAACCGTTGGTGGGCGATGCGGCAGCCACCCTGCCCGAACTGTCGGCGCTGCTCGACGGTGTGCACACCACCGACGAGTGGCGCGCCGAGCAGGCCCAGCAGGTGAGCGGCTACCACGCCTACATCGACCGCATCGCAGCCCCGGACGCCGTGGGGCCGAACGGGTTGCCCACCTACGCGCAGGTGGTGGGCGTGGCCGATCGGTCGGCGCAGCCCGGCGACTACGCGCTCACCGCGGCGGGTGGGTTCCCCGGCGAACTGAACAACGGGTGGCGTGCCCGGCATCTCGACAGCTTCGACTGCGAGTACGGCTTCTCGTGCATGGGCTACGAGATCAGCGGTGCCTGGGGAGCGAAGATGGCGCGGCCCGATGGCGAGGTGATCGTGTTCGTCGGTGACGGCTCGTACCTCATGATGAACAGCGACCTCTACTCGTCGGTGCTCAGCGGGCACAAGCTCATCGTCGTCGTCTGCGACAACGGTGGCTTCGCCGTCATCAACCGGTTGCAGGTGAACCAGGGCGGTGTGCCGTTCAACAACCAGATCGCCGACACCCGGCACCAGAACCTTGTGTACGTCGACTTCGCCGCACACGCCGCATCGATGGGGTGCATCGCCGAGTCGGTGACCACGGTGGCCGAACTGGAGGCGGCGCTCGAGCGAGCGCGTGGCAACGACCGCACCACGGTCATCGCCCTGCGCACCGAGCCCAACGTGTGGACCGAGGGCGGCTGCTTCTGGGAGGTCGGCGTGCCCGAGGTGAGCAACCGGCCGGAGGTGCTGGCGGCCCACGCGGCCATGCAGGCCGGCAAGCAACAGCAGAGGATCGGGCGATGAGCACACTGCAGGGAATGGTGGTGGTGGTGAACGGTGGCACCCACGGCCTCGGCGAAGCCACCGCGCGGGCCGCTGTGGCGAAGGGCGCTGCGGGGCTCGTGCTGGCGGGTCGCAGCGAAGTGAAGGGTGCAGCGCTCGCCGACGAACTCACCGATGCCGGCACGCCCACCATCTACGTGCACGCCGACATGGTCGATCCTGCGGCGCCGGCGTCGGTGATCCGCGCTGCCGATGCGCGCTTCGGCGTGGTGCACGGTCTCGTGAACGTGGCCGCCAGCACCGGGCGCGACAACGTCTGGACCGCCGATGTGGAGGGCTGGGACACGATGCAGGCGGTGAACACCCGCGCCCCGTTCTTCCTCATCCAGGAGGCGGCCAAGGTGATGCGCCGCGAGGGCGTGAGCGGCAGCATCGTCAACATCGGCTCCGTCAGCGGCCACGGTGGGCAGCCGTTCATCCTGTCGTACTGCGTGTCGAAGGGCGCGATGACGGTGATGACCAAGAACGTCGCGTACTCGCTGATGCGCCACGGCATCCGCGTGAACCAGGTGAACCCCGGCTGGATGGACACCGAGGCGGAGGATGCCGTGCAGCGGCGGTTCCACGG
Source organism: uncultured Bifidobacterium sp. (assembly GCA_964595105.1). Classification (GTDB taxonomy): domain Bacteria; phylum Actinomycetota; class Acidimicrobiia; order Acidimicrobiales; family Ilumatobacteraceae; genus UBA668. Next base: position 757 of record CAZQPJ010000341.1, on the reverse strand, counting down.
TGCCACCGATGGGTGGCTCGAGGCCGCCGAGGCGGGCCAACCGATGGGCCGCCTCATCAAGCCGCCGGAGGTGGCCGAGGTCATCACCTACCTGCTCTCACCGAGCAGCGGGATGATGACCGGCAACATCATCGACTACGACCAGTCCGTACAGGGCGCCGGCGACGCGCCCAAGCCCTCAGCACAGGAGACCCCCCAATGACCATTCGTATCGCAGTCCTCGGCGTCGGCCGCATCGGCCGCATGCACGCCCAGTTGATCGCCCGCGAGGTGCCGGGCGCAGCGCTCGCCATGGTGCAGGACGTGAACGGTGATGCCGCCGCCGCGGTGGGCGCCGAACTCCAGGTGCCGCACACCACCGATGCTGCCGACGTGTTCGCCAACCCCGATGTGGATGCCATTGCCATCTGCACCAGCACCGACACCCACGTGCCGCTGCTCATCGCGGCTGCCCAGTCGGGCAAGGCCATCTTCTGCGAGAAGCCCGTGTCGCTCGACCTGGCGAAGGTCGATGAGGCGCTCGCCGTGGTGAAGGCCAGCGGTGTGCCCATCCAGATCGGCTTCAATCGTCGATTCGATCCCGCCCACAAGTCGGTGCGTGACGCGGTTGCCTCGGGCGCCGTGGGCGACATCCACATGCTGCGCATCACGTCGCGCGACCCAGCACCGCCGCCCATCGCCTACGTGAAGGTGAGCGGTGGTCTGTTCCTCGACATGATGATCCACGACTTCGACATGGCCCGGTACGTCACGGGCA
>CAZQPJ010000340.1:0-2850 GCA_964595105.1 uncultured Bifidobacterium sp. | reverse complement strand
CATCACCTCCAGCGACGCACAGGGCATGGGCCGCGCCGGGGAGACCGTGCGCCGCACGTTCCAGCTGGCAGCGAAGAACAAGCGAGACCTGGGCCACGGCCCCACCGCGCACGACAACGACCGCGTGCGTCAGTACGTGGCGAAGCTCACCATCAACCCGGCCATCGCCCACGGCCTCGCTCACGAGATCGGCTCGCTCGACATCGGCAAGCTGGCCGACATCGTGCTGTGGCGCCCCGACCATTTCGGCGCCAAGCCGCAGCTGGTGCTGAAGGGCGGCTTCCCCGCCTACGGGGTGACGGGAGACCCCAACGCCACCACCGACTCGTGCGAGCCGCTGGTGCTGGGGCCCCAGTTCGGGTCGTTCGGAGCCACCGCCGCCGACCTCAGCGTCGCCTTCGTCAGCACCGCCGCCACCGAGGCCGAGCACGACCACATGACCACCCGTCGTCGGCGTGTGGCCGTGCGCGGTACCCGCGGCATCGGCCCCGCCGACCTCGTGCTGAACAACCGCCTCGGCACGGTCGACGTCGACCCGCGCACCGGCATGGTGTCGTTCGACGGCGAGACCGTGTACTCCGACCCCAGCGATTCGGTGTCGCTGAGCCGCCTGTACTTCCTGTGAGGACCACCCCGTGACCACGCCCCGCCTCGAAGGCTTCTCGATGCCGCCCGAATGGGTGCCGCACGACTGCACGTGGATGGAGTTCCCGCCCGCCAACAAGGAGTGGGCCGCAGTGCCCACCGATCTGGCCGAGGCCCGCTCCGTGTGGGCAAGCGTCGCCAACACCATCAACCGGTTCGAACCCGTGCGCATGGTGTGCAACATCGGTGACAGCGACATCGCCCGCCGGCTGCTCGACCCGTCGATCGAGCTGTTCGAGACGCCCACGGGCGATGCGTGGTGCCGCGACAGCGGGCCGACGTTCCTCACCCATCCCGACGGTCGACTGGGTGCCACGCTCTGGACGTTCAACGCGTGGGGTGATCGCGGCTTCAGTGATCCCACCGACGAACGCCACGTGGGCGCGTTCATCGCGGGCCTCGCCGGCGCCGAACTGTTCAACAGTTCGATGGTGAACGAGGGCGGCGGCATTCACGTCGACGGTGAGGGCACGGTGATCTGCACCGAGACCGTGCAGCTCGACGTGCGTCGCAACCCCACCCTGCACGCCGAGCACGTGGAGACCGAACTGAAGGCCTACCTCGGTACGAGCCACACCGTGTGGGTGCCGCGCGGCCTGACTGCCGACTACGGCCGCTACGGCACGAATGGTCACATCGACATCGTGTGCTGCTTCACCGAGCCGGGCACGCTGTTGGTGCACGTGCAACATGACCCAGCGCACCCCGACTTCGAGGTGAGCCGCCAGTACCTCGAGGTGTTGCGCAACAGCGTCGACGCGAAGGGCCGCTCGCTGCGCCTCATCGAGGTGCCAGCGCCGGTCGCGATCGAACACGACGGTCGCATCGTCGACTGGAGCTACCTCAACCACTACATCTGCAACGGGGCGGTCATCCTCTGCACGTTCGACGACCCGAACGACGCCGTGGCCATCGACATCCTCCGCGGCGCCTACCCGGGGCGTGAGATCGTGCCGCACGACGCCCGCGGCATCTTCGAGTGGGGTGGCGGCATCCACTGCATCACCCAGCAGCAGCCGAGGGTCTGACGGTTCGCCGACCGGGCGGAGCGGGCCCGCACGACAACTACTGTTGCTGGCGTGCAGGGTGAACTGGACGAGGACAGCAGAGCGTCGAGCGGACTCGAACTGCTTGCTGCCATCGCCGACCATCAACACGGTGGAAGCCCCCTCACCCCGACGAGACTCGCTGCCGTCACCGGCCGCGACCGCGGCCTGGTGAACCGGGTGGTCGACGACCTGTGCGACATCGGCCTCGTGGAGCGCGGCCCGGACGGCCGCTCCCTGCGGCTCGGCTGGGGATTGTTCGCCTCCGCCGCCCAGGTGGTGGAGCGACGGGTGGTGAGCCGCGGGCAACCGTTGCTCGAACGACTGGCGATGGAGGTGGGTGAGAGCGCCTATCTCGTGCGTCGGCAGGCATCGCAGTCATTCACCGCAGTGGAGGCCATGCCACGGACGTCGGTACGCGGCATCTCGTGGCTCGGCCGCAGCATGCCGGTGGTGCGCGGCGACGCCGGACCCGTGCTGATGATGGACCTCACCCGGGCCCAGTTGCGCGCCCTCGTGGGGCCCGGCCCGCTGCCCGCCAGTACCGGACGAAATGCGCCGCGCTCGCTCGCCGCCGTCGAACGCGAGGTGGCGAAGGTGCGTGCGAACGGCGTGTGCGTGCTGATCGATCAGGTGGAGGCAGGGGTCTCGTCCGTGGGTGCACCCGTGCGCGACTTCAGGGCCAGGCTGGTGGGTGCCGTCGTGGTGGTGGGTCCCACCGCGCGCGTCGAACCGTCGGTGGAGGCGCTCGTTTCCGCGGTGCGATCGGCAGCACACGAACTGTCGGCGGCACTGGGGGCCGCGGTGGACGAGGTCGTGCGATGAGCGCACACACGAACATCGGTCGTCGGCTCGAACTCGTGGCCTGCCTGCTCGACCACGAGGCCAACACCGGACGTGGCATGGGCGTCGTGTCGGTGGCGGAACGCGTCGGCCGTGAGAAGACACAGATCTCCCGGGGTCTCGCAGCGCTTGCCCGCGACGGGTTGGTGGGCCGCGACGACGAGACGCTCGAGTTCGCCGCAGGGCAGGGGTTGCTGTCGTTGGCGGCCATGGCCGGTATGCCCGAACTGTCGCAGCGGGCACAGGCCGTGCTCGAGCACCTTGCCAGCGCGCTCGGCGAACGCGCCGACCTTGCGGTGCTGCACGACCATCAGGT
>CAZQPJ010000339.1:0-2879 GCA_964595105.1 uncultured Bifidobacterium sp. | reverse complement strand
CTCGCAGCCGACGACGTCGGCGTTGGTGTACACACGCAGTGTCGGGCGGCCGAAGAGTCGCTGCAGTTCGGCGGCGATGTCGGTGTCGTCGATGGCCACGACGCTTGCCGCCGGCTGTCCGCTGAGGATCTCCTTGGCGAGGTTCGGCCCCGTGAGCACGGCGACCGGGTGCCCCGGCATCTCGTCGCGTGTGACCTCGCTCATGCGCTTGCGCGAGGCACGCTCGAGCCCCTTGGTGAGGCTCACCACCGGCACCCATGGGCGGAGGTGGCGCGCTGCCTCCGCCGCCACGTCGCGGTAGCCGTGCGAGGGCACCGCCATCACCAGCACGTCGGCGGTCGACACGACCTCCTCCAGCGAACTCGACGCCCGCAACGACTCGGGGAGCGCGAACTGCGGTAGGTAGTCACCGTTGCGATGCTCGGTGTTGATCTGCCGCGCCAGTTCCTCTCGGCGCGCCCACAGGAGCGTGGGTGCGTTCACTGCGGCCATGGCAGCCACCGTGGTGCCCCACGATCCGGCTCCCACCACACCCACGTTCATCGGCATGGCTCCAGCGTAGGTCGCGGAAGGTCACCCTCTACGATGCCGTCCGTGGATTCCGTGCTCCTGGTGCCGGTGAAGGCGTTCGCCGACGCCAAGGCTCGCCTGTCGGCGGCACTCTCGCCCGCGCAACGCGAGCAACTTGCACGCTGGAGCGCCGAGCGGGTGCTCTCCGCCGCCGGTGGCATGCCGGTGTTCATCGCCTGCGACCACCCCGACGTGGCCGAGTGGGCCGCACAGCGCAACGCTCACGTGCTCTGGCACCCCGGCGTCGGACTCAACGCAGCCATCAGTCGCAGCGTTGCCGACCTCCGCGCACTCGGTGTCGACCACACGGTCATCGCCCATGCCGACCTCCCGCGCGCCCGCGGACTGGCCGCCATTGCATCGCCGGCAACGGTGACGCTCGTTCCCGACGCATGCGCCGACGGCACCAACGTGCTCTCGCTGCCCACCGCGCTGCCGTTCGAGTTCCAGTACGGCGTCGGGTCGTTCCGTCGACACCTCGTTCACGCGCTCGCCAGCGGTTGCACCGTCACCGTGCGGCACGACCCGTTGCTGTCGCTCGACATCGACACACCCTCCGACCTGACGCACCCACTGGTGCAGGAAGTGCTCCCCTCATGGCTGCCAACGAACCAGGACAACCTCACTCCGCCGTCACGCTGACCTCGCGCGACCTACCGGTCCCTGCGTCGGCGTTGGCCATTGGCGCGCATCCCGATGATGTCGAGTTCGGCTGCGGCGGCACGCTGGCCAAGTGGGCAGCGGCCGGGTGCACGGTGCACCACCTCGTGCTCACCGACGGGTCGAAGGGCACCTGGAACCCCGACGCACACCTCCCCACCCTCGTGGCGACGCGCCAGATGGAGCAGCGTGAAGCTGCCCGGCGGCTCGCCGGCACACGCGCCGGCGAGGTGGTGTTCCTCGGGCAGGTCGATGGCGAGCTCGACAGCACGCTGGCACTCCGTGGCGAAGTGGCTCGGGTGATTCGTCGACTGCGTCCGCAGGTGATCCTCGGACACGACCCGTGGAAGCGCTACCGACTTCACCCCGATCATCGACACGCCGGACTCCTTGCGTGCGACGGCATCGTGGCGGCACGCGATCCCCACTTCTTCAAGGAGCACGGCCTGCCCCACCACCGACCGGAAGTGCTGTTGCTGTGGGAGGCCGACCAACCCGATCACGCAGAGGACGTCACCGAACACGTCGAAACCAAACTGCACGCACTCGAGGCCCACGAGTCGCAGTTCGAGAGCACCATGAAGGCCATCGACCCCGAGCAGATGGCCGCATTCCGGCAGCGCATCCGAACCCGCCTCGCCGCGCTCGGCGAGTCCGTCGGCATCGGCGCTGCCGAGGTCTTCAAACGCATCGCCGACCTCTGAGACGGCCGACCCCTACTGCTGCTTCGGGAACTGTCCCGCGGCGCGTCCGGTGCCGACACCACCGGCGAACGCCTGGGCGATGCCCATCCACTCGACAGCCGCGGATCCGGTGACGCGCAGCCCGGTGTCGGCCAGGTGCCGCCGTTGAGTTACGGCAAGGCAGAAGTCGAGCGCCTCACCCTCCACTCGATGCTCGGTGCTGTCTCCCCACCGCCACGTGTCGCCATCGGGAGCGCGCAGCACCACTGCGACGTCGACATCGGGGAGCACCATGTGATTCACCGCGTAACTGAACGGACGGGCACGGACACCGATGTGGGCGATGTGTTGCAGGCGCGCCGTCGGAGGGCGCGTTGCACCCAGCGCGTCGTACACATCCTGCCCGTGCGCCCAGGTCTCCATCAGTCGCGCCGTCACGAACGAGCGTGCGCCCATGGCCGGCCCGTACCACGGGACACGACTCACAGGATCCACGCCGCGGGCGTGCTCCACCAGGAGGCGACGGTCGCGGCGCCACGACTCGAGCAACTCGCGCCCGGTCATCAGCCTTCCAGGTTCGACCGAAAGGTCGGTGCCACCGTTCCCCAACAACACCTGCATGTCAGCGGCGAAGGCGTCGGCGTCGGTGAGTGCCATCAGTGCCCGCTGGTCGAAGAACCACAGGTGGCTCACCTGATCCCTGATCGCCCAACCCTCCGAAGGTGTCGCACTTCCCCACTGGGTCTCCGCGAGCTCGTCGAGGACGGCGTCGAGCTCGAGATGTTCAGCCACCAGGTCGTCGCAGATTCGCTGCACGCTCCCATTGAAGTCGGAACAACCCGAAAACGGCGAACGGGGGGCCGAAGCCCCCCGTTCGTCCACCTCTGAGGAGAGGTCACTTCTTCTTGGCAGCGGCCTTCTTGGCCGGAGCCGCCTTCTTGGCCGGAGCCGCCTTCTTGGCCGGAG
>CAZQPJ010000338.1:0-2880 GCA_964595105.1 uncultured Bifidobacterium sp. | reverse complement strand
CATGCAGCAAGGAACGCAGGGATGAGCGGGTTGTCGGATGGCCCGCGCTCGAGCGTGAGAGGGCCCGTGGTGCCTCGCCATTCGTTGCCACCGGCGAGACAGGTCTCCATCTTCTTGAAGTACGGCAGGCAGTGCGCGTACGACCAGGTCTCCATGCCGGCGTCGGCGGCCCAGCGTTCGTAGTCCATCGGGTTGCCGCGCTGGAAGATCATGCCGTTGATGCTGCTCGAGCCGCCGAGCACCTTGCCGCGGGCGTGGTAGATGCGGCGCCCGTTCATGTGGGGCTCGGGTTCGCTCTCGTACTTCCAGTCGTAGAACCGACTGCCGATGGGGAACATCAGCGCTGCCGGCATGTGGATGAACACGTCCCACCGATAGTCGGGCCGACCGGCCTCGAGCACGAGCACCCGATGCGCCGGGTCGGCACTCAGTCGGTTGGCGAGTGCAGAACCTGCGGAACCACCGCCCACGATGATGTAGTCGTACTGCTGCATGTGTCCTCGGGATGTCCTCGGGATGTCCTCGGTCAGGTGATACGGATCTTGCGTGCTGCGGCCACCACGAACCGACCCACTTCTGAGGGGTCGAGCATGCCGGGGAAGCGCGAAGCAGGACCGTACACGTGCAGGGCGGCGATGACCTTGCCGTCGTGGCCGTGGACAGCCGCAGCAACGGAGTTCATCCCGTCGGCGAACTCCTCGAGCGCCCATGAGTAACCCTGTTCGCGCACCGCGGAGAGGCGGTCTCGAAGGGCAGCAGCGCGAGTGATGGTCTTGGCTGTGAACCTCTGCAAAGGGTGCTGCAGCAACTGATCGAGCAGCTCGGAGTCCTCCGCCAGCACCACGTGGCCGGACGGCACGGCGTGCATCGGAATGCGGTGGCCGGTCCAGTCGCGCACCTGCAGTTCTCGGTCGGGGGTGAGTTGGTCGAGGTACAGCATGTCGGTGCCGTCGGGGATGCTGATCCCGGCGGCTTCCCCGGTGCGCCGGTTGAGCTCGGCGAGGTGAGGCCGTGCTGCCGACACCAGCGAACGGCCGGGTTGCACCGCAGCAGCGAACTCGAGCATGCCGAGGCCGATGCGGTACTCGCCGCCTGCCGCCACCTGCTCCACCGCGCCGAGTTCCTCGAGGGTGGAGAGGAGTCGCGACACGGTGCTCTTCGGCAGGCCGACACGCTCAGCGATGTCGGTGACACCTGCCGGCCCAGCGGCCAACGAGCGCAGCACGGCGAAGGCCCGATCGATGGATTGGACTGTGTTCATGCCGATGCTCCCTTGCGGGCGGGTGAACCGTGTTCGGCGTACGACCGCATGAGGGCGAGCAGGTCGTCGGGCACCTCGATGCCGTCGTGGTTCGCGGTGGCGCGAGCGGCGAGCCTCCGATCGCCCGGCAGGCGCACACCCGGTTCGGCCGAGAGGGCGGTGAACTCGTGCTCGAGGCGGTCGATGAACGACGGTCCCATCGTCGCGGTCGGGTCGATGGCCAGCACCACCTGTCCCACATCGGGAGGGCCGCCCTCGGTGCCGCCGAAGTCGCCGGCTTCGTGCGAGAAGAGTGAGTCGGCGACGCCGCCCGACATCACGTCGACGAGCAGCGCCAACGCCGATCCCTTGTGTCCGGCGGCCGGCGCCATCGAGCCGGCGAGCGCAGCTGCAGCATCGGTGGTGGGGCTGCCGTGAGCGTCGAGCGCCCAGCCGAGGGGAATCGATTCGCCGGCCTGCGCGGCGGCGTTCACCTTCACCCATGCGACCATCGACGACGACAGGTCGGCCACCACGGGGTGGTCGCCCGCGCGAGGTGCAGCCCAGGCGATGGGGTTCGTGCCGAAGAACGGGCGCGCACCACCGTGTGGCGCCATGAGCGCGGACGAGTTGGCGAACATCACGGCCACGAGGCCCTGTCGGGCGAGGCGCTCGACGAACCACCCGAGCACGCCCGCCGAATACGAGTGGGTGATCGCGAGCATGCCCACTCCGCAGGTGCGTGCCGCGTTGATGAGCGCGGTCTCGCCGGCCTCGTACGCCGGATGGCAGAAGCCGAGGCCTGCGTCCACCGTCACGGTGGCAGGTCGGGGTGTCGCCATCGTCGGCACCGCCTCGCCGTTCACCTTGCCGCAGGCGACGTGGTCGCAGTAGGTGGGCAGGTAGGAGAGACCCACCGTACGGATGCCGTCGGCCTCCGCATCGCGGATGCTGCGGGCGGTTGCGCCCGCTTGCAGCGCTGACGCGCCGCTCGCCTCGAGCATCTGGCGGCTGACCGCCTCCACCTCGGCGAGCGACAGGACGTTCACGTGGGGAAGGCCCCCAGCATTCGTGCGGCGTCGAGTGTGTTCTCGAGGAGGCACGCAATGGTCATCGGGCCGGTGCCGCGTGGCATCGGGGTGATGGCGCCGGCAACAGCCTGCACGGCATCGAAGTCGACGTCGCCGACGATGCCGGCCTCGGTGCGCGACACGCCGACGTCGATGACTGCGGCCCCCGGCTTCACGTGCTCGGCGGTGATCATCCGCGCCTGGCCGGCGCACGCAACGATGATGTCGGACTGGCGGCACACGTCGACCATGTCGGCGGCGCTGGTGCGTGAGTGCGCCAGGGTGACCGTGGCATCGACGCCCTTGCGGCCGAGCAGCAGCACCTGCGGCAGTCCGGTGAGCGTGCTGCGCCCGATGACTGTGGCCCGCTTGCCCGAGGTGGGCACGCCGTAGCGCTCGAGAAGACGCATCACGCCGAGCGGCGTGCACCCGACGTGGCCCGGCAGGCCGCGTACGAGGCGCCCCATCGACCGTTCGGTGAGACCGTCGACGTCCTTCTCCGGTGGGATGAGCGCGAGGACCGGCTCGGGGTCGAGCCAGGCGGGCAGCGGCAACTGGCAGAGGATGCCG
>CAZQPJ010000337.1:0-2884 GCA_964595105.1 uncultured Bifidobacterium sp. | reverse complement strand
GCACCCACCAGTTCTCGATGGCGATCTCGTAGCTGTGCATGCCGCGGTAGCCGATGGTGTCGATGGCGCGGCCCTCCATCTTGCCGCCGGTGCCGTCTTGCACGAACTGGAAACCGTGGCCCTCGCCGCGCGGCTTGGGAACGATGAACAGGCTGAGGCCGCGGTGGGTCTTGCTGCGGTCGGGGTCGGTGCGAGCCAGCAGCGCCAGCACGTCGGCGCGGGCACCGAAGGTGCACCAGGTCTTCACGCCGTTGATCACCCAACCGGGCTCGCCGTTGGGGCCTGCAGCCTCGGTGGCGGTGACCTTGATGCCCGCCACGTCGCTGCCGAAGTCTGGTTCGGTGACGGCCACGGCGGGCATCACCTCGGCGACCGCGAGCTTGGGCAGCCATTCGCGCTTCTGCTCCTCGGTGCCGCCCTTCACGAGCGCTCGGGTGAGGATCTCGGGGCGGGTGATCAGCGAGCCGCCGATGCCGAGCGAGCCACGGCTCAGCTCCTCGGTGGCCACCACCATGCCGATGTACTCGTTCTCGCCGCCCTCGCTGTAGCCGCCGTACTCCACCGGCACGCTGAGGCCGAACGCACCCATCTCGGCGAGGCCGGTGATGATCTCCTCGGGCACATCCTCGTTGTAGCGGTGCACGTGCTCGGCCTTCGGGCGGATCACCTTCTCGGCGAAACTGCGGAACGTGTCGCCCACCATCGACATGTCGTCGTCGAGGTGGTTGGCGGCGGGCGCGTCGGCGAGTGACGCCAGGAAGTCGGCCGAGCGATAGGTGGCGAGGAACTCACCGGCGCCGCGGATGCTCGACATGTCGACGCCCCACTGTGCCTCGCGGCCGATGATGCGCGAGATGAGGTCGTGCAGCATGTCGGCCGTGTACGCGCACGTGATGAGCGCTTCGCGGTCACCCTTCACGCCGTAGTCGAGCAACGCACGAGCGGTCTCCACCTGCGCGGCGGCGTGGGCGATGTCGTAGGCCAGCACCTGCTGCACGTCGGGACCGCCGTTGGCCACCAACTGGCGAATACCGGAGCGCACGAGGCCAGCGGCCATTTCGATGACATCGGCCGCAGCGGCCAGATCGGGAGTTGCGATGGTGTCGCTCATGACCGGCGAGGCTACCCGTGGGTGGGGGAACGGCCGAAACGGTGCGCCCAACGGCCCGCGTGATCGTTGGCACGCTGTGCCAGAGTGGGCGCATGCGGGTGTGCGTGTACTGCGGGTCGAAGACGGGCGCGCGTCAGGCCTATGCAGACGCCGCCCGCGACCTCGGTCGGCACTGCGCCGAGCGGGGTGTGGGCATCGTCTTCGGCGGTGGCAGCGTGGGCCTGATGGGCATCGCCGCGGATGCGGCGATGGAGGCGGGTGGAGAGGTCATCGGGGTCATCACCGAGCAGTTGGTGGGGGCCGAGGTGGCCCATCACGCCCTCACCCGACTCGAGGTGGTGGGCTCGATGCACGAACGGAAGGCGCGGATGAGCGACCTCGCGGACGGCTTCGTGGTGCTGCCCGGCGGCTTCGGCACGGTCGACGAGTTCGCGGAGATCCTCACCTGGAATCAGTTGGGCATCCTCGCCAAACCGGTGGTGCTGCTCGACGTCGAGGGCTATTGGTCACCGTTGCTGGCGTGGGCCGATCGTGCCGTCGACGACGGGTTCGTGCGGGCCGAACACCGAGTGCTCGCCCAGCGCGCCACGTCGGTGGCCGAGGCGATCAGCCTCGCCACCTCCCCGCCGCCCGCGACACCACGGAAGTGGCTCGACGCCGAGTCACGCTGACGCCTCGACGTCATCGATCACCCACCGCACCAGTTGCGCCGCTGCGTGCATCTGCGCCGAGGTTCGCTCGCCGCGTTCGCCCCGTGCCCGGCTCTCGAGCGCATCACGCAGCACAGGGTGGAACTCCTCGGGTGCGAGCGCCAGGCCGTAGAGCCCCGCACCGCGCTTCGACGTCACCTCGCCGGTGAATGCCGTGTGGTGCAACCGCAGCGCACCCAGTGCCACCCAGACGAACGATGCTGCGTCGAACGACGCCGAGGGGTCGAGTTCGCACGCTGCCGTGACCGAGGTGACGATGTCGGTCCAGTAGGTGCGCAGGTTGTCGACGACGAACCGGATGCGCGCTTCGGTGTCGGTGGGAAGACCGAGCTGTGAGGGATGTGGGCCCCGCACCCGAACGCCGTGGTTCGCGAGCGTGTACCACGTGATCGGGTTGATCTCGAAGCAGTCGCCGTCGTGGTGCGGTTCGCCCTGCAGGGTCCACGGTCGATGCAGGCCGGTGGCGGGCTCCACCACGAGGTCGCCCCACGCGAGAAATGGCCCGTCGACGTGCGGGAGCGGTTGGGTCTCCGCCAGCAGTGCACATGCGGTGCGGATGGACCCGAAGTCGTCGTCGGTGGCGGGTTCCGCCGTCACCACCACCACGTCGATGTCGCTGGTGCCCGGAACCCAGTCGTTGAGTGCGTACGAGCCCACCACGTAGAGCCCCTCGACCAGGTTGGGGTCGACCGAGTCGACCACCTCGAGCCAGGTCGTGAGGGCCTCGCCGACGTCGGGTGTGCGCTCGTCCACCCGCCCGACGGTACCGGAACCGGTGTTACGTTCGCCCCGTGAGCACCATCGATCTTGCCGTCGTGCGCGGCGCCAGCGACGAACTCTTCGACCGTCATCCCGACACCGGCCGCACGTTGGCTGTCGTGGTGATGCAGGGAGGTGAGGTGGTGTTCGAGCGCTACGGCACTCAGCCCGACACCGAGTTCGGGCCGGGCGGTGCGGTGACTGCCGACACCACCCTCATCTCGTGGAGCATGGCCAAGAGCATCACCCACGCTGCCGTCGGTCTGCTGGTGGGCGATGGGCTGCTCGACCTTGCAGCGCCTGC
>CAZQPJ010000336.1:0-2891 GCA_964595105.1 uncultured Bifidobacterium sp. | reverse complement strand
GTCGACCACGAATCCCTTGCGGCCCACCACCCGACCCTTGCGAACGAAGAACACCTGCACGGCGGCCTCCAACTCGTCGTCGGCGATGCCCACCACGTCGATGTCCTCGCTGCGTTCGGCCACCATTTGCTGCTTCTCGATGGCCTTTCGCACGGCCAACAACCGGTCGCGCATGCGGGCCGCACGTTCGTACTCCAGCGCCTTCGCCGCGGCGGCCATCTCGGCCTCGAGCCGGTGGAGGATGTCGTCGGTGTCGCCGTCGAGGAAGGCACACAGCTCGTCGACCAGAACCCGGTAGGCGGCCTCGTCGATCTCGCCGACACACGGCGCGCTGCACTTCTCGATGTGGAACAGCAAGCACGGCCGTCCCAACCGGTGGTGCTCGTTGAACTTCCCGGGGCTGCAGGTTCGAATCGGGAAACTGCGCAGCAGAAGATCGAGCGTGTCGCGGATGGCATAGGCGTGTGCGTAGGGCCCGAAGTACCGCGTGCCCTTGCGCTTGCGGCCGCGCATCACCAGCGCTCGCGGGAACTGTTCGTCGAGCGTCACCGCCATGAACGGGTAGCTCTTGTCGTCACGCAGGCGCACGTTGAACCGCGGCCGGTGCTGCTTGATGAGGCTGTACTCGAGCATGAGCGCCTCGACCTCATTGCGCACCTCGATCCACTCGACGCTCTCGGCCGTGGCCACCATCTGTGCCGTACGCGGGTGCAGATTGCGCGGGTCCTGGAAGTAGTTCGACAGTCGCTGACGCAGGCTCGACGCCTTGCCCACGTAGATGACACGGCCGTCGCGATCCTTGAACTGGTACGAGCCCGGTGCATCGGGGATCGTGCCTGACGAAGGACGGGCTACCACGACGTCAGGATAGGGTTGGCGGCGTGCCGGGCCGTTACCAGTTCTCCCTTCCCGAACGCCGCAGCCGTGACGGCTGGTTCCGCATCGGCACGCTCGATGTCACCACCACGGCCTTCATGGTGCTGGCGGGCGTGGTGTCGATGTTCTGGTACGCCATCGACCAGGGCTCGCTCGCGAAACTCGCCTACTTCGGCGAGTCCGTGCGGCAGGGCGAGGTGTGGCGGCTGGTGACATGGCCGCTGGTCAACCCGCCCGACAACATCTGGGTGGTCCTCACCTTCGCGTTCTTCTGGTTCGTCGGCCACACCGTGGAGGAGCGCCTCGGTCGACACCGGTTCACGGTGCTCATCGCACTGTCCACCGTGCTGCCCGCAGCGCTGGTGACGTTGCTCTCGCAGAGCGGCGGGGCCTACGGACTCGGCATCCTCGGCATCGGCCTGCTCGTCGTGTTCGCTCTCGACAACCCGAGTGCGATGTTCTTCTTCGGCATTCCCGCATGGGTGATCGCCGCCATCTACGTCGGTATCGACGTCCTCCGGCTCGTCGGGAACCGTGGGTGGGCACAGTTGCTGCTCGAACTCGCCGTCATCGTCGTCGCTCTCATCACCGCACGGCAGTACGGGATGGTCGACTCGCTCGCCTTCGTGCCGCGCCTGCGCTCGCAGCCGCCGGCAAAGAAAGGGAAGAAGCGGGCTTCGTCGGGCAACACCGTGGTCACCGGCCCGTGGCAGGCGGCGGCTCCGGCGCACTCCCCTGCCGACGAGGCCGAGCTGAACGACCTCCTCGACAAGATCAGCAGCAACGGCATCGACTCGCTGAACCGCACCGAGAAGGCACGCCTCAACGAGCTGTCGAAGAAGCTGCGCGGCCGTTGAGCCGCATCCGCAGATACGCCAGCACCAGCAGCACACCAGCCACCGTCGTGGCCAACTGAGCGAGTAGGTGGTAGCCCCACGCCTGCTTCACGAGGCCGGAGGCGATGGCGGCCAACCCGCCACAGAAGCTCATCGTGAGATCGGCGGTGCCCTGCACCTCCACCCGATGCGTGGTGGGCACTGCTCCGGTGAGCGTGCTCGACCCGGCGATGAGACCGATGTTCCACCCGAGGCCGAGCAGGAACAGACCGATGAAGATCAGCACGGGCACGTACCCGGCGATGACCGACACGAGCGACCCGGCGCCCAGCACGCCACCGCCCACCATGATCGCTCGCACTTCGCCGACCCGACCGACGAATCGGCCCACCAACGGAGCCAGCGCGTACATGCCGGCGATGTGCACGGCGATGACGAATGCCGACAGGTCGGCCTGGCCGTGATCCTTCATGTGCGACGGCGTCATGGTCATCACGGCCACCATCACCGACTGCGACACCACCATCGCCAACAGCCCCAGCGGCGCCCCCCGGCTGATTCGAATCACCGACGCAGAGTTCCGCACCTGCCGCAAGGGCCGCACCCGCTCGGCATGCGGATCGAGTTGGCCCGACGCCGCCAACGGGTCGGGGCGAAGGAACCGGAATACGATGAACGCCGACAGCAGCAAGAGCACGGCGGCGAACCCGAACGGTCCGATGTAGCTGTCGAGGCCGATCGAACCACCGACTCGCTTCTCCCACGGCGTGAGGACCGGCCCGAACACGGCTCCGAGCGTGCCCACCTGCACGACGGCAGCGATGGCTCGCGCCCGGTCGTGCTCCTCGGCCAGGTCGGCCGCCACGTACCGACCCTGCAACGTGGCTGCCTGGGCACCGCCGAACAGCACCATGCCAAGCAGGAACAGTGGGAACACACGGACCTCACCGCCGACCCCGGTGACCACTGCCCCGAGCGAGCCGAGCAGGAAGGCGAACATCAGACCCGGACGCCGGCCGCGGCGCCGCATGTACGCGGCCAACGGCACGGCAAGGAACGCCGAGCCCAAGGTGTAGGCCGCGCCCGGGCTCCCGGCGAAACGGTCATTGCCGTGAAGGAGGTCCTTGGCCAGCAGTGCACTGACCGCCACCACGCCGGCCACCGCAGCCTGACCCGGCA
>CAZQPJ010000335.1:0-2893 GCA_964595105.1 uncultured Bifidobacterium sp. | reverse complement strand
AGTCGAGACCGACGTCGAGGAGGAATCCGAGGCGGGCGTTGATCTCCTTCGTCACCCGCTCCGCGATCATGCGATCGCGCTCACTGAGCTCGAGACCCGAGAGGAACTTCGACGACTCACCGATGGCCATGTCGCAGACCTCGGAGATGTTCTTGCCGTTCACCAGCACTGCCAGCGTCGACGGCTTCAGCCGGGCGCCGGCGCAGGCGCTGCACGGCACCTCGCGCATGTAGCCCTCGTACTGTTCACGGGCCCAGTCGCTCTCGGCCCCCTCGCGGCGCCGGTTGAGCCACGGGATGACACCCTCATACGCCGTTGCGTACTCACGCATACGGCCGTATCGGTTCTTGTACTTCACCTTCAGGTTGCCGTCGACGCCGTGCAGCACCACCTTCTGCTGCTTGGCGGTGAGGGTGCGGTACGGGGCATCGAGGTCGATGTCGTACTGCACCGCCACGGCCTCGAGCATGCGGGTGAAGTACTGGGTGGCACTGCTGCGCCACGGCGCGATGGCACCGGCGCTGATCGACAGGTCGACATCGGGCACCACCAGGTCGGGGTCGACCTCGAACGTGGTGCCGAGGCCATCGCAGGCTTCGCATGCGCCGTACGGCGAGTTGAACGAGAAGTTGCGCGGCGCCGGCTCTTCGAAACTCGTGCCGCACTTGGGGCACGCGAGATGCTGGCTGAAGGTCAACGTCTCGCCGTCGGTCTCCCCGTCGCGAGCCACCAACTCCACCTCGGCGACGCCGTCAGCCAGCTTCAGCGCCGTCTCCAGCGAGTCGGTGAGGCGTCGCTCGATACCGTCGCGCCGGACGAGTCGGTCGATCACGATCTCGATGGTGTGCTGCTCGTAGCGGGCGAGCTTCTCGTCGCGCTTCAGGAACTCGGCGATGTCGACCACCTCGCCGTCGATGCGCGCACGCACGAAACCCTGCGACGCGAGGTCCTGCAGCAGCGTGTCGTACTCGCCCTTGCGCCCGCGCACCACGGGCGCCAGCACCTGGAAGCGCGTGCCCTCCGGCAGCAGCAGGATGCGATCGACGATCTGCTGCGGCGTCTGCCGTTGGAGGCGCGTGCCGTCGTTCGGGCAGTGCTGCACACCGATGCGCGCGAACAACAGACGCAGGTAGTCGTAGACCTCGGTGATCGTGCCCACTGTCGAGCGCGGGTTTCGGCTGGCGCTCTTCTGGTCGATGGAGATGGCCGGTGACAATCCCTCGATCACGTCGACGTCGGGTTTGTCCATCTGACCGAGGAACTGACGGGCGTACGCCGACAGCGACTCGACGTAGCGGCGCTGTCCTTCGGCGTAGATGGTGTCGAACGCCAGACTGCTCTTCCCCGAACCGGAAAGACCCGTGAACACCACGAGACGGTCCCTCGGGATCTCGATGTTCACGTTCTTCAGGTTGTGCTCTCGTGCGCCGCGCACGATGATCTTCGCTTCGGGGGCCGGGGCCATGGGGCGAGGCTACAGATCAAGCCCGACGGAGATGGAGCCGATAGAACGATGATGGTGAACGAAGTCGGCGATGCCTCGGTGTTCTCGCGCACGGCCCACGGCGTGCTGCAGCACCTCGCCGCGTCCACGGGCCTGCCCACGTGGGTGCTGGCGCGCACCGGCGGCGTGATCGGCCAGGTGCTGGCGGTGGTCGACCAGTCGGGCACGCTGCAAGTGCACGCCGCAGTCGGTCACGACGTCGGCGATGGCTCAGCCGCCCGCATCACCGTCGCGGTGGACCTTCCCGACGGCGAGTCGTTCGGGGAACTGGTCGGGTTCGGGCCGGCTCTGGTGGGGCTCGCCGAACTGCAGAGCGCTCGAGCCCAGGCGGCCGTGCTGGCCACCTCCCTCGGCGCCCTGGCGCAGGCGACGAGGGCGCTCGTGCGCATCGGCCGCAACGACGCCCCGACCGGAGCACCGGACCCCCTCACCGGCCTCGCCACCCGCATGGACTGGGAGGCCCGATTGGTGCTCGACGAGTCGTACTGCACCGAGTTCGGCGAGAACGCCGGCGTGCTGGTGATCGAACTCGACGAACTGAAGCGCTTCAACGAGTTGCACGGTCACAGCGCCGGCGACGAACAGTTGCGCAAGGCCGGCGAGATCGTTCGCGCGCACCTCGGAGACCTGCACCGCGGTGCCCGGATCAGCGGTGACCGCCTCGGGGTGCTCATGGTCGGGGTGTCCGACGAGGCGATGGCCGCCATCGAGCGCTCGCTGCGCGGTTCGTTCGCCGCTGCAGGGATCTCCGTCGCCCTCGGCGTGGGTCGCCGCCATCCCGATCGCGGCCTGCTGGGGGCCGCGCACGACGCCGAGGCCCACTTCGACGGCTCCCGACCCATGCCCGTCGCGACGGTCGGTGACACCGCGGAGGCCACGGCCGTCATGGAGGCCCTCGAACTCGGGGCGATCATGGCGTACTACCAACCCATCGTCGAGCTGCGCACCGGCCGTGTCGTCGCCGTCGAGGCTCTGGCGCGCTGGCAGACCCGCGACGGCGTGCGCGAACCCGAGCGGTTCCTGCGCTCGGTGCAGCAGGCCGGCCTGCTGGGCGCACTCTTCGAACGCGTCCTCGACGACGGCCTGCGGCAGGTGGCCGAGCACCGGCATCTGCTGCCCTCGCTCGGCGTCGCGGTGAACTTCGAATTCGACAGCCACCTCGACAACACGTTCCAGCGCACCGTGAGCACCCTCCTGCAGAAGCACCGGGTGCCGGCCGCCTCGCTGTCCATCGAACTCAGCGAGCGCCAGACCTTCGAACTGCCATCGGCGATCCGCCGCGAGTTGCTGGCCGTCGCCGAAATGGGCGTACGGCTGGTGCTCGACGACTTCGGTGCCGGCTACACCTCCTTCATGTACCTGTCCGACCTGCAGGCCGACGTGATCAAG
>CAZQPJ010000334.1:0-2898 GCA_964595105.1 uncultured Bifidobacterium sp. | reverse complement strand
CCACCGGGCACTCGACGGTGGTCCAGTGCGCGGGCCGTTCCTCACGATGGCGCTGGATGCGCTGGGCCATGTCGTCATCGAACGCCTCGGCCGTGGCCAGGAACACCACGGGCAGTTGTTGGCGCTCGGCCATCTGCACCGCCAGCGTGCTCTTGCCGCTGCGGGCTCCACCGAGCAGCAGCGTGAGCATCAGTAGTCGATGCCGCGCTTCGCGAGGATGCCGTGGTCGTACGCGTGCTTCACGTGCACCATCTCGGTGACCGTGTCGGCGATGTCGATGATGGCCTGCGGGGCGTCGCGACCGGTGACGATGACGTTCACGTTGCGCGGGCGGTTGGCGATGCACGCCACCACGTCGTCGGTGGAGATCCAGCCCCAGGTGCACAGGTAGGTGAGCTCGTCGAGGATGACGAGGTCGTGCTCGCCTGACGTGATGACCTCGGCAGCCTGCGTCCATGCTGCCTTCGCGAGGTCGATGTCGTGCTGCATGTCCTTCGAGTCCCAGGTGAAGCCGCCGCCGAGCGAGTGCCAGGTGACGCCCAGCTGGCGCCCCATCTTCTCCTCGCCCACCTTCCAGTCGCCGCTCTTCACGAACTGCACGACGGCGACCTTCCAGTCACGGGCGAGAGCGCGGAGCATCACGCCGAACGCGGCGCTGCTCTTGCCCTTGCCGTTGCCGGTGTTCACGAGCACCAAGGAGTCGGCCTGACGTCCGCCCGAGGGGCGGGGGTCGTCGGTGAGTGGCTGTTGTTCGTCGGTGGATCCCATGGGAGGGCGGAGCATAGGCACGGTTCTGCTACGGTCACCCTGTCCGGCTCGAAAGAACCCGGATGCGTGGTTCCCAGCGAAGTCCGGTGAGATCCCGGCACTGTCCCGCAACGGTGGTCCGTGTGCAACACGGCGAGTCCGGTCGCCTGGCACTGCGCGCGACAACCAGACCCTCGAGGCAAGGGCGGTCCGCGGCGGTTCCCGTCGAGTTCCCACTTGTCCTCCTGAACGGAGGACCGCGGTCCTCCGGGAATCGGAGGATTCCTACATGAAGCGTTCCCTGTCCATGGCTGCACTGGCAGCCCTGATGGTGGTGTCGGTCGCGTGTGGCGACGACGCGTCCACCACCAACACCACCGCAGCGCCCGAGACAAGCGCCGCTGTCACCGCGGCGCCGGAGCCGACGACCACCATCGGCGACTCAGTGCCGGCCCCGGTGGCGAAGGCCATCGTCAGCCTCTCGCCCACGGCCACCGAGATGCTGTTCGCCATCGGCGCCGCCGACCAGATCATCGCCGTCGACGACCAGAGCAACTTCCCGGCCGAGGCATTGCAGAAGCCGCACGACCTGTCGGGCTTCGAACCCAGCGTCGAGGCCATCGCCGCGCTGCAGCCCGACCTCGTGATCCTGCAGGACGCCACCGTGCAGCCGCAGCTCGAGAGCGCCGGCGTGACCGTGTGGGTCGGCCCGGCCGCCGCCACGTTCGACGACGTGTACGCACAGATCAGCCAGCTCGGTGCCGCCACCGGGCACGAGTCGGAGGCCAATGCGCTCGTCGAGAAGATGAAGGCCGACATCGATGCCGCGGTGGCCGCCGCGCCCAAACTCGACGGCGCCACCGTGTACCACGAGCTCGACCCCACCTTCTACAGCGTCACCAGCAACACGTTCATCGGCAAGGTGTACGCGCTGTTCGGCATCACGAACATCGCCGACGGTGTGGAGCCCGGCAACGACTATCCGCAGTTGAACGCCGAGTTCATCGTGCAGCAGAACCCCAGCCTCGTGTTCCTCGCCGACACCAAGTGCTGTGCGCAGACCGCAGCCGAGGTGGCCAAGCGCCCGGGCTGGGACGCAATTGCGGCCGTGAAGAACGGTTCGGTGATCGAACTCGACGACGACGTCGCGTCGCGCTGGGGGCCCCGTGTGGTCGAACTCATCGCCACGGTGTCGGCGGCGGTCGCCAAGGTGAAGGCCGGCGCCTGACATGGGCCAGCGGCGCGGTGCGCTGATCTGGTGGCTCGCGGGCGCACTTGCGCTCCTCATCGGCGCGGCCGTGTTCGGCGCCATGATCGGGCCGGCAGGCGGCGTCACCCGCGCCAACTGGGACATCGTGTGGAACATCCGACTGCCGCGCGTGGTGCTGGCCGGCATCGTGGGCGCCATGCTCTCGCTGGCCGGCGCGGGGTATCAGGGCGTGTTCCGCAACCCGCTCGTCGATCCGTATCTGCTCGGTGCTGCTGCGGGTGCGGGGTTGGGTGCCACCCTCGTGTTCGCCTACGGCCGCACGTCCACCAGTGGGTGGTTCATCGATCCACTGCCCCTTGCGGCGTTCGTCGGTGCGTTGGCTGCAGTGCTCATCACCTACGTGGTGGGTGCCTCGTTCGGAGGAAGTGGCCTCAGCCTGGTGCTGGCCGGTGTGGCCGTGGCGGCGCTCGGCACCGCGCTGCAGCAGTACCTCCTGTTGCGCAACAGCGACGTCATCAAGGAGGTCTACTCGTGGATCAGCGGGCGCGTGAGCACGGCCACCTGGGCCGATGTGCGGCTGGTGACGCCCTATGTGGTGGTGGCGTCGGTGGTGCTGCTGCTGCACCGTCGCCATCTCGATGTGCTGCGGGTGGGCGACGAGGAAGCCGCCACCCTCGGCAGCGAGGTGCGGCGTGTGCGCTTGGTGGTGGTGATCGCCGCCACGTTGGGCACGGCCGCGGTGGTGAGCGTGAGCGGTCTCATCGGCTTCGTCGGCATCATGGTGCCGCATCTCGTGCGACTGGTGGTGGGTGGCAGTTACCGCCGTGTGCTGCCACTCAGCATCGTGGCTGGTGCTGCGTTCCTCATCCTCGCCGACATCCCGGGGCGTGTGCTCGAGCACGGCAGTGAGACACCCATCGGTGTGGTCACTGCGCTGGTGG
>CAZQPJ010000333.1:0-2911 GCA_964595105.1 uncultured Bifidobacterium sp. | reverse complement strand
GTGGCCACGGTGGCAGCGATGATCGTCGCGACCGCCTTCGGTACGGCCGTGCTGGCATCGGGTTGGCATCGGCCCAGTGATTCCATCGGCGCACCGGGGACTGCTTCGGTGAACGATCGTCCGCCCTCGCGTGGGTTGCTCGTGGTGCTGGCCGCCGTGCTGGTCGTGTTCCTCTCCGCCGAGCTGTGGCGTTCGCTCGACGCCGACGGCCTGCGGACGGTTGCCTACGTGCCGCTCTACATCGGCTCGTGCGTGGTGATCGACGTGGTGGGCATCGGGGTGGTCTACCTGTTCGCGGCCCTCACCGGCGACCGCGCGCGCTGGCGACGCGATCTCTCGTTCGAAGTACGCGGACCGAATCATTAGTCTCGGGCGTCGATCGTCACCGATTGATGAGGAGAGCCGACATGGATGAACGACTGGCGCGTGCCGGACGGCTTGCCGCCGTGGCACAGGGCCTCGAGCGCGAGGGTGCCTACAACGGGGCGAAGCTGCTGAGAGCTGCCCTCGAGAGCGAACTGGTGCGTTACACCGCAGCAGAGGCACCATCGGGCGGAGCCGCCGCAGCGGATGCGCTCGACGCGCTGGTCGCGGAACTCGGCGACAGCCTGCCGAGCGCTGTGGTGTCCTTGTTGCCCACCATCGCCAGTCACGTCAGAGCGGGCCGGACGATTCCCCTCACCGACGCGCCGCGTACCCATGTGTGCCGGGCATGCGGCGAGGTGTTCATCGGCGAGCCGTTGCCCGCCACGTGCCCGACCTGTGAGGGTCCACCGCTGTCGTTCCGCGAGATGCTGCCCATTTGGTACCTCGACCCTGCGAGTCCCGCCGAACTGCTGGCGGGTGTCGAGGCCGGTCGGGCGCAGGTGCTCGCTGCGGTGACGGGTCGATCCGATGAGGTGCTCGCTGCGCAGCCGGCGCCGGGTGAGTGGTCCGCACGACAGACGCTCGAGCATCTCCTCTTCGCCGAAGGCCTGTTCGCCGAGCGCATCGGGCGCTTGCTGGATGAGGACGAGCCCAATCTCGCCTCCCGCGCCGTCTGGGCCGAGACGCCCGCATCCGACGAGGGCACCGCGGCGACCGAGTTCACGGCATCGCAACTCGCAGCGCAGATCGCCGAGCTTCGTGGCGCCACGCTGCAGCGCTTGCGGTCGCTCGCTCCCGAGCAGTGGAACCGGGCCGGCATGCACCCCGAGTGGGGTCGGGTGACCGTGCAGACCCAGACGTCGTACTTCGGTCGACACCTCGCATCGCACATGGCCCAGTTGGCCGCAGCCGCCGAAGGCCGCCTGCCCGGTCGCTCAGGCTGAGCCGATGTGGGCGGCCACGGCAGGCAGGAACGCCTCGTGAGTGCCCGAATAGTTGGTGTCCTCGCCCATCGAGGTGCCGTAGGTGCGAGTGGCCGACAGCTTGACGATGGTGACGCCGTGCTCTGGTGAGACGTACACCCATTGGTTGTAGACACCGATGGCGCTGTAGTGCCGTTGTCCGCCGGGCAGGAGCCACCACTGGTAGCCGTAGCCCTCGGGCAGGGTGCCGCCGGCGATCACCGGGCTGCCGCACTCGAGGTGCGGCGCGTCGGGCACCACGGAGGCGGCCACCCATTCGGCGGGCACCACCTGTCGCCCGTGCCAGTCGCCGCCGAGGCGGTAGAGCTCACCCAGCTTGGCGAAGTCGCGGGCGGTGAGGTTGAGCCCGCCGAAGGCCATCTCGCGGCCCTGCGCGTCGAGCAGCCAATAACCGTCGTGCTCCATGCCCAGCGGGTCGTAGAGGTGCTCCTGCATGTAGTCGGTGATCGACCGGCCGGTGGCCCGCACGAGCAGTGCACCCAACGCCTGGGTGTCGGTGGAGTTGTACTGACACACCGTTCCCGGTGGAACATCCGGTGCTGCGGTGGCCACGAATCGATCGAGGCTGCCGCCCACACCCATCGCCGCGCCCAGCCGGGTGATGTCACTGGTGGGGTCGCTGTAGTCCTCGTTCCAGCGGGCGCCCGACGACATCTGCAGCACGTCCTTGATGCTCACGCCGTCGTACGCAGAGCCCGGCTCGGTGTCGATGTAGTTGCTGATCGGGTCGTGGATGGAACGGATGTGCCCGTGCTCCACCGCGATGCCCACCAGTGCGGAGATGAAGCTCTTGGCCACCGACATCGACATCCATGTCACATCGGGTCCGCCGGTGAGTCGGTATCGCTCGTGCACCACGGCACCGTCGCGCAGCACGAGGAGGGCGGCGGTGTCGGTGACGTCGATGAAGTGTTCGGTGTCGACCGTGGTGCCCATGAAATCGAAGGTGTCGGGCAGGTGGAGCGCTGACCCGTTGGGTGCGCGGCGGGGCGTCGGGCTGGCGGTCATGCGACTGCTCGGCAACAACTCGTGCATGCGATTGAAGTGCTCGTGCTGTGGTGCACCGGTGAACAATCGGAGGGATGCGAACGGCGACAGGGGCTCGGCCATGACTCGGGATCGTAGGCGGCGGAGCGATGCTGTCAGACTGCCGACATGCCCACCACCCCCGACGGCGTTCCGTTCGTCCGCACCCCCGACGAGAACTTCGACGCCATCGAGGGCTTCCCGTTCCGGCCGCGGCACCTCGACGTCGACGGTCTGCGGATGTGCTTCGTCGACGAAGGGCCGCGCGACGCGCCCGTGGCGCTGCTGGTGCACGGCATGCCCACGTGGAGCTACCTCTATCGACGCATGATTCCCCCCTTGTTGGCGGCTGGGTACCGCTGCGTGGCGCCCGACCACATTGGTTTCGGCCGCAGTGACAAGGTGACCGACCCGGCTTGGTACGACATCGCCCGGCACACGTCCAACCTGAGCCGACTGGTGACCGAACTCGACCTGCGCAACATCACCCTGTTCGTGCAGGACTGGGGCGGGCCCACGGGTCTGGCTCAGTACGC
>CAZQPJ010000332.1:0-2928 GCA_964595105.1 uncultured Bifidobacterium sp. | reverse complement strand
CGCTGGATCTGGTTGGTGCCCTCGTAGATCTGGGTGATCTTGGCGTCGCGCATCATGCGCTCCACCGGGAACTCCTCGGTGTAGCCATAGCCACCCAGGAACTGCACGCAGTCGGTGGTGACCTGCATCGCCACGTCGCTGGCGAAACACTTTGCCATGGCGCCAGCCATCGACAACTCGCCGTGCGGGTCGGCCTCGTCGACCATGGCGCAGGCCCGGTACACCAGCGCGCGAGCGGCCTCGATGCGCATCGCGCAGTCGGCGGCCATCCATTGCAGTCCCTGGTTGTCGCCGATCGCCCGGCCGAACGTACGGCGCTCCTTCATGTAGCCGATCGCGTAGTCGAGCGCTCCCTGCGCCACGCCCACGGCCTGCGCGCCGATGGTGGGACGGCTGCGATCGAGCGTGTGCATCGCAACGGCAAAGCCATTGCCCACGTCACCGATGCGATTGCGGTCGGGCACACGCACCTCGTCGAGCCGGATGATGCCGGTCGGCGAACCCTTGATGCCGAGTTTGTGCTCGAGTTTCTCAACCTGCACGCCCCAGTCGGCCTCCACGAGGAACGCAGTGAGGCCGCGGTGCCGGTCGTCGGAGGTGCGGGCGAACACGGTGTACAGGTCGCTGATGCCAGCGTTGGTGATCCAGCACTTGGTGCCGGTGAGCAGCCAGTCGTCGCCGTCGCGCACCGCCTTGGTGGTCATCGACGCCACGTCGCTGCCCGCGTCGGGCTCGCTCAGCGCATAGCTGCACTGGCTCTCGCCGGCCGCCACCCGGGTGACGTACTGCTGCTTCAGTTCCTCCGACCCGAAGTTCAGAACCGGCAGCATGCCGAGCTTGGAGATGAGGAACGAGAGGCTCGTGCTCATGCACACCCTCGCGATCTCCTCCGCGGCGATGGCCTGATCGACCAGTGAGGCGCCCGCACCCCCGTACTCGACGGGGTAGCTCAGCGACGTGAGCTCCATGCTCTTCAGCGCCTCGAAGTTCTCCCACGAGTACTCGCCCCTGCGGTCGACCTCTGCTGCCCTCGGGGCAATCTTTGCCTCGCAGAACTGACGCACCACATGCCGGAACTCGCGCTGCTCGTCGGTGAGCGTGATCGACTGGGTCATGGCAGCGCCCTACAGACCGACGAGTTCACGCCAGCCCGACGGGTAGGCGTCGGTGACACGCTCGGGCGTGGCGAGCAGCGTGTGCTCCGGCACCATGTCGACGAGCGCCCGGGCCTCGCCATAGTGATGCGCGTTGCCCACGCCGGCGAAGCGCACCGCTCGCTCGGCAAGCAGATCCTTCGGCGGGTTCGGGTCGAGCCAGCCCCAGATGGTGAAGGCGATGGTGAGGTCGTGCACCACTGGCGCCCGGCTGAACATCGAGGCTCGCCGCAGCGCGATGCCCAAGCACCCGCGGATTGCGTCGTCGGCGTGCTCGCCACGCTGCAGTTGCAGCCGCGGCCTGAACCCATTGGCGATCTTCAGCGCGAACCCTTGATCCGGGCCCTGGAAGCCGAGCCGCTCGCCCACCGGCTGGAACCCGGTGATCTCGGCCTTTCGGTCGGGCGACCAACCCGCCGGAGCAACGGGAGGCGACGAGTACGAGCGCGAGGTGTCGACGGCGGGCGTGGGGGCGAACTTCGGTGCGGCCATACGTGGTCAGTCTGCCATTCAGGCGGGCGCGTGCAAGAGCCCGTAGACGAGTCCGTCCTCGAGTGCTCGCCACGACGCCTCGATGATGTTGCCGCTGACACCGATGGTGGTCCAGGTGCGGTCGCCGTTGCTGAAGTCGATGAGCACCCGGGTGACCGCCCCCGTGGCGGTGGCACCGTCGAGGATGCGCACCTTGTAGTCGGTGAGGTGCACCCGGTCGAGTTGCGGGAACGCCGCCGCCAGCGCGGTACGAAGCGCCGTGTCGATGGCGTTCACCGGGCCGTTGCCCTCGGCGGTGTGCACGTGACGCTGCTCGCCGACCCACACCTTCACCGTCGCCTCGGTGGTGAACGTGCCGTTCGGCAGTTCGTCGGTGATGACGCGCATGCTCTCGACACGGAAGAACGACTGCTCCCAACCGGCGGCGTGACGCATCAACAGTTCGAGCGAGGCATCGGCCGCCTCGAAGTGGTACCCCTCGTGCTCGAGACGCTTGAGGTCGAGGATGACGTTGTTCAACTGCACGGGCTCCAGCGCAATGCCGAGTTCCTCCGCCTTGATCTCGATGGTCGCCTTGCCCGCCATCTCGCTCACCACGAACCGCGTGCCGTTGCCCACCAGCGCCGGGTCGACGTGCTCGTAGGCATCCTTGGCGCGCTTGATGGCGCTCACGTGCAGGCCGGCCTTGTGAGCGAACGCACCCGAGCCCACGTAGGGAGCCTGCGGATTCAAGGGACGGTTGAGCACCTCGGCGATGTGGTTGCTGACGCTCGTCAGGCGATCGAGATGACCCTCGGGCAGGCACTGCATTCCGAGCTTCAGTTGCAGGTTGGGGATGACCGTCGTGAGGTTGCAGTTGCCGGTTCGCTCGCCGAGGCCGTTCAGCGTGCCCTGCACATGCCGTGCGCCCGCCAGCACGGCCGCCATCGAGTTGGCAACGGCACATCCCGTGTCGTCGTGGCAGTGGATGCCGATCACGGCATCGTCGCCGACGTGGCGCTTCACATCGGCGACGATGGCGCTCACCTCGTGCGGCAGCGAGCCGCCGTTGGTGTCGCAGAGCACCAGGTGACTGGCGCCGTTCACCACGGCGGCCTCGATGGCCCGAAGGCTGAACTCCGGGTTGCGCTTGTAGCCGTCGAAGAAGTGCTCGAGATCGACCAGCACGCGCCGACCCTCACCGGCGAGGAAGCGCACCGAGTCGGCGATCATCGCCTCACCCTCGTCGAGCGTGGTCTGCAGGGCCTCCAGCACGTAGTAGTCCCAGCTCTTGGCCACGATG
>CAZQPJ010000331.1:0-2932 GCA_964595105.1 uncultured Bifidobacterium sp. | reverse complement strand
TGCTGGCCATGTAGCGGACAGTGCGCGGCGACAGGATGCGCACGCCGTCGAGTTCACCCTCGTTCGCGAGCATCTGCACGAAGCGCTGGTAGTCGTACGCGGTGCTCAGCAGGCCGCCGCCGCCCAGCAACGCCTGCGGCGGGTGGAGTGCCGCCGCACCGGCGACCTCGAGCGGCACCGCGGCACCGGTGGCAGGGTGCGCGCCGTACAGCGCGGCGAGGCGCCCCTGCTGGGCTTCCGGTGCATGCCACGTCGTGTCGTGCATCCCGAGCGGTGCCAGCAGCCGTTCGTGCATCAACTCGTCGAGGGGCGTGCCGCTCACCACCTCCAGCACGCGCCCGAGCACATCGAGACCCATCGAGTAGTTCCATTCGGAGCCCGGTTGGAACAGTAGGGGGAGACCGGCCAGCGCATCGCAGACCCCAGCCAGGTCGCAGCCCTTGGGTAGGCCCCACTCGAAGCCGGCACGACGGTAGAGCTCGTCGACCGGGTGGTGGTACATGAACCCGTAGGTGAGTCCGCTGGTGTGCGCGAACAACTGCCACAGTCGCATCGGGTCGACCTGCGGGTCGAGCACCGGTGACGTGGTGCTGCCCGCCCGCCACACCTTGGTGTGACCGAACGACGGGATGTACTTCGCCACCGGATCGTTCAGCTCGAACGCCCCTTCCTCCCACAACTGCAGTGCCAGCACCGCCGTGATCGGTTTCGTCATCGAGTAGATGCGCCAGATCGTGTCGGCCTCCACCGGCAGGCCGGCCGCGATGTTGCGGTGGCCGGCGGTGGAGTGGTGCACCACCTTGCCGTGCCGTGCCACCACCGCCTGCCAGCCGGCTAGGCGGCCGTCGTCGATGTAACGCTGGAAGTGGCGGTCGATGCGGGCCAAGCGCTCCGACGACATGCCAACGGCCTCGGCTTCGGTTTCGACCTGCAGGTGCGTGCTCATGCCGGCACGCTAATTCAGCCCGGCTCGGTCACCTTCGGTCGGCCCGCATGGCCGGGAGCGGTGCCAGTGCCACCAACTCGGCGGCACCCGGTCGAGGAGCGAGGCGCGCCAGCGCAGTCCAGACGTTGACCGTCATGAGCATCGGCCACTCCCGAGGCCACTCCAGTTCGGGAAGGTGATTGCCGCGGCGTACGTTGCAGCGCCGGTGGGCGAGCCGAAGGTTCGACAGTTCGTTGCCACCGCGGCGAGAGCGCGGCACGTGGTGGTCGATCGTGCCGTGGTGAGGGCTGTTGGTGGGGGCGTCGGGGTTGATCGCGCCACCGCACAACCAGCACCACCAGCCATCGCGGTCGGCAATGGATCGGTCGGTTCGGGCCACGGGGCGAACGATATGCCGGTGCGGTCCGTCGGTCTCCCCGTGACGTCTATTCTTGGTACATGCGTACCGGTTTACTTGCCGACCTCGCCGCTCGCACCACGGCACTCGAGGCCGAAGGGCTGTTCAAGCACGAGCGCGTCATCGCCTCGCCGCAGTCGGCGCACATCGAGCTTGCCGATGGCAGCCGTGTGCTGAACCTGTGCGCCAACAACTACCTCGGGCTCGCCGACCACCCCGGCCTTGAGGATGTCGCCGCCCGTGCAGTGCACGAGCACGGGTTCGGCATGGCGTCCGTGCGGTTCATCTGCGGTACCCAGACGGTGCACACCGACCTCGAGGCCCGACTGTCGCGCTTCCTCGGCACCGATGACACCATCCTCTACGGCTCGTGCTTCGACGCGAACGGCGGGCTGTTCGAGACCATCCTCGACGAGCCCGACGTGGTCATCAGCGACGCGTTGAACCATGCCTCCATCATCGATGGCATCCGGCTGTCGAAGGCGCAGCGGATGCGGTACGCCAACAACGACATGGCCGAACTCGAACAGTGCCTGCGCGACGCGCAGGGTGCCCGCCACCGCCTCATCGCCACCGACGGGGTGTTCTCGATGGACGGTGTGGTTGCCGACCTCGGCGCCATCTGCGACCTCGCCGAGCGGTACGACGCGATGGTGATGGTCGACGACTCGCACGCCGTCGGGTTCGTCGGCGAGCACGGGCGCGGCACGCACGAGCTGCGCGGCGTCATCGACCGCGTCGACATCATCACCGGCACGCTCGGCAAGGCGCTCGGCGGTGCATCGGGCGGCTACACGAGCGGGCGCCGCGAGATCATCGACTGGCTGCGACAGCGGTCGAGGCCCTATCTGTTCAGCAACAGCCTCGCCCCGGCCATCGCTGCCACCACCCTGGCGGTGCTCGACCTGCTCGACCTGCCCGACGTCGGCGAAGCCCTGCGTGCGCAGTTGCGCCGGAACAGCGAGCGCTTCCGTGCTGGCATGACGGCGGCGGGCTTCGCCCTCAGCGGCGCGGATCATCCGATCATCCCCGTGATGCTCGGCGACGCGAAGGTGGCTGGCGAGATGGCGCAGCGCCTGCTGGCGGAGGGGCTCTACGTCATCGCCTTCTCGTATCCGGTGGTGCCGCAGGGTCGGGCGCGCATCCGTACCCAGATGTCGGCGGCGCACACCGATGCCGACATCGACATGGCCGTGGCGGCATTCACCCGAGTGGGGCGAGCGATGGGAGTGGTGGCATGAGAGCACTCGTGAAGGCGCGGCCCGAACCCGGGCTCTGGATGCAGGACGTGCCGGACCCCGTGGCTGGCGATGGTGAGGTGCTGATCCGGGTGAGGAAGACGTCGATCTGCGGCACCGACCTGCACATCCACAAATGGGACGCATGGGCGCAGGCGACCATTCCGTGGCCGATGGTGGTGGGCCACGAGTTCATGGGCGAGATCGCTGCCCTCGGTGCCGGTGTGGAGGGTCTGTCGGTGGGCCAACGGGTGGCCGGCGAGGGCCACATCACCTGCGGGCACTGCCGCAACTGCAAGGGCGGGCGCCGCGAGTTCTGCGATTTCGCCCAGGTCGACCGCTTCGAGGTCA
>CAZQPJ010000330.1:0-2944 GCA_964595105.1 uncultured Bifidobacterium sp. | reverse complement strand
GCCCGACGGCAACCCTGCGTCGGCCGCCGCCTGCGCCTCCTTCGGCGTGAGGCGGCGGCCCGCGAAGCGGGCCAGCACCCGCGCCACGTTCGTGTCGACCACCGCGGCATCAACCTCGAACGCGAAGGCCAGCACGGCGCGGGCGGTGTAGGCGCCCACGCCGGGCAACGCCAGTAACCCTTCGAGCGTGTCGGGAAAGGCGCCGAGTCGTTCGATCGCCGAGGCAGCCGCGTGGAGGTTGCGTGCTCGCCGCGGATAGCCGAGGCCCTGCCACACGCGAAGCACATCGCCGAGCGGCGCCCGTGCGCACACCGTGGTGGTGGGGAACTCGTCCATGAACGCCGCCCATTTGGGCAGCACGCGGGCAACCTGTGTCTGCTGCAGCATCACCTCGCTCACCAGCACGGCCCACGGGTCGCGGGTGGCGCGCCATGGAAGGTCGCGCAGCCGGGGCACGCCCCAGGCGAGCACCTCGCCACCGGGGTGCTTCACACCATCAGTCCCAGGCGGTGTCGCCGTCGTACGGGCGCTGACGCTGCGGAGCGAACTCGCGCTTCCACACCATCACCCGGCGACGGAAGTAACAGACTTCCTTGCCGTCCTGGTTGAACGCCTTGGTCTCGACGGTCACCACACCGCGGTCGGGCCGGCTCGAGCTCTCCTTCACGTCGAGCACACGGGTCTCGGCGTGAATCGTGTCGCCGTGGAAGGTCGGGAACTTGTGCTGCAGCGTCTCGACCTCGAGGTTGGCAATGGCCGCACCGCTCACGTCGGGCACGCTCATGCCCAGCACCAGGGAGTAGACGAGATTGCCCACCACCACGTTGCGGCCCTGCACGCTCTGCTGGGCGAACCAGTCGTTGGTGTGCAGCGGGTGGTGGTTCATGGTGATCATGCAGAACAGGTGATCGTCGTATTCGGTGATGGTCTTGCCGGGCCAGTGCTTGTACACATCGCCGACGACGAAGTCTTCGAGGTGGCGGCCGAAGGGACGCTCGTGAGTGGTCATGGCGCCCGACGCTAGTCAGGGCTGACGACCCGAGGCACCTTGGGACGGATGCTTCGCCGGCACGTCGGATGGCAGACGACGGCGACGACCGAATCGAGCAGCGAAGTCGAGCGCGCTCTCGAGGTTGAGATCGGTCTCGGCGGCCAGTTCTCGCAGGCGCTGCAACTTCTCGCGGCGCTTGATGCTCCAGGGGCCCACACGCAGCGTTCCGTACATGAACGCCCCGAGCGGCATCGGCAGCCAGTACTGCGCGAAGCGATAGCTGATGACACCGAGCGTGGCATCGGAACGTGACATCCCGAAGCCCACGAGCGTGGGGATGAGCACGCCCTCGATGATGCCGAGGCCTCCCGGCGTCACCGGGATCACGGCGAACACGTTGGCCAAACCGAAGGCGATGATGAGCGCGTCGACACTGACCGTCGGGCCGAATGCGCGCAGGAACACCCACAGCGATGCAGCATCGAGGAGCCAGTTGGCCGCTGCCCACGCCGCCACCCTCACCAGCAACTGACGGTCGGCAGCGAGGTCTTCGAGCCGACCGCCCACCTGCCGCACCGCGGCACCGGC
The DNA here is from genome assembly GCA_964595105.1 of uncultured Bifidobacterium sp. Taxonomy (GTDB): domain Bacteria; phylum Actinomycetota; class Acidimicrobiia; order Acidimicrobiales; family Ilumatobacteraceae; genus UBA668. The sequence goes on along the minus strand of CAZQPJ010000330.1, from coordinate 1,365 downwards.
GCGCTCCTCGTTGAACCCGAACTTCCGGGCGAACCACCGGAGGATGCGATCGGCGCGGGCCGCGCCTTCCATGAGCCCGAACACGAGCGTCGCTGCGATACCCATGATGATGACACCCGCCACGGCAGCGGTGCCGTAGAGCGGGTTCACCCCACGCAGGGGGATCGACACGACGAGACCGATCCAGAGGATGAGGTTCAGCACCACGGCCGAGCCGAGCCCGGCGGTGGCGAGTGCGAATCCGGCGTCGCCACCCTGCGCACCCGACAGTGTCATCAAGCGGTAGCCGAGTGCGGAGCCCGCGGCGCTTCCACCCGGCACGATGTTGCTGAGCGCCTTCGTCGACAGCTGGATGCGGAACAGCCGCAGGCGAGAGATCGAACGAGCACTGTCGCCCAGCGCTGCGCGGGTGAGCAGCGAGTAGCAGAACAGCGCCGACAGTTGCAGCACGAGACCCAGCGCCAACAGCCACGGGTTCACCGTCCGCAGGTCGCTGGCCGCCTGCCGCAGACCCGGGATGAGCGGCAGTACGAAGAACCACACCACCAGCACGCCGGCGGCTGCCTTCAGGCTCAGACGCAGCGGCCGGAAGCGCCGCGGCCGCGGAGGACCACCCGTGTCGTCGAGCGACACACGGGGAAGTTCTCCGGTGAGCGGTCCGACGGCGTCGATTGCCACGCACCATTGCTAGTCGATTCGGAACCCCTCCGTGCGTCTACACCCCGGCGATCGCCGACGGCGACGCAGCGTCGACGATGCGGCGCATCAGGGGACGGAGTGGCGCGCGCACGGCCTCGGGCCACTTGCCGAGGTGCACCACCACCATCTCGCGATCGGGCACCACCAGCGTGTACTGCCCTTCATAGCCGTGGCAGGCCATGCTGCCCGGGTACTCGGGCCACCCCCACCACTGGGCCCCGTAGTGGTAGTCGAACTCGCTGTCGTACGACGCCCAGGTGCCACCGTGCCGGCTCCAACTGGCAGGCAGCACTCGCGTGCCGTCGGCGGCGATGCCGTCGTTGCGGTACAACTCGCCGAAGCGGGCGAAATCGCGGGCCGTGGCGTACACGAACGAGGATCCGATGAACGTGCCGGCATCGTCGAACTTCGGGATGGCCGAGTGCATGCCCGCCGGCGCGAAGAGGCGCTCACGCAGGAACGACTCCATTCCCTCGCGGCCGCCGCCCACCACGTCGCCGACGATGCGGGCGATGATGTTGGTGGTGCCGCTCGAATAGCTCCACACGGTGCCGGGCTCGTGCTCGAGCGGCAACGCCGCCGCGAACCCGGCAACGTCGGCATGGCCTTCTCCGAACAGCATCTCGATGACATGGCTCACGGAGCCGTCGACGTAGTCCTCCACGA
>CAZQPJ010000329.1:0-2960 GCA_964595105.1 uncultured Bifidobacterium sp. | reverse complement strand
CGCCGTCGGCCGAACCCCGCTGCGCGCCTGGATCAGCCCGAACAAGAGCATCGAGGGTCTGCTGGGTGGAACACTGCTGACGCTCGGCGTGATGTTCCTCATCGGTCTCTCCGGTCGCTCCACCACGTGGAACAGCACTGGCGACCTGCTGCTGCTGGGTCTCGTGGTCTCGATCGCCGCCCCACTCGGTGACCTCACCGAGAGCATGTTCAAGCGGAACCTCGACGTGAAGGACTTCGGCTCGATCGTGAAGGGTCACGGGGGTGTCCTCGACCGGTTCGACGCCTTCCTCTTCGCGCTGCCCGCGGTGTACTTCCTGCTCGAGTACCTGCGTCCCTGGGTCACCAAGTAGTCACCGGCACCCGATGACCGCCGTGAAGGTCGCCATTGCCGGCTCGTCCGGCTCCATCGGCACGCAGACGCTCGACGTGGTTCGGGCGGAGCAGGGTCGCTACGACGTGGTGGCGCTCGGCGTGGGATCGTCGGTCGAGGCCCTGGTGCAGCAGGCGCTCGAGTTCCGCCCGAGCGTGGTGGCCGTCGCCGACCCGGCACGTCGGGCCGAGGTGGCTGCAGCGTTGCCGTTCGCCGAGGTGGTGGCCGATTTCGGCGCACTCGTCGAACCAGCGGACGTGGTGGTGAATGCCGTGGTGGGCTTCGCTGGTCTGGAGGTCACCGTGCGCACGTTGGCCTCCGGGCGTCGGCTCGCGCTCGCGAACAAGGAGAGCCTCATCGCCGCAGGACCCGTGGTGCAGCCGCTGCGTTCGACGCCGGGGGCCGAGTTGGTGCCGGTCGACAGTGAGCACTGTGCGGTGCACCAGTGCCTGCGGTCGTCGGTGGCTGCCGACCGTGAGGTGTCACGCATTGTGCTCACCGCCAGCGGGGGGCCGTTCCGTGGTCGCACTGCTGCCGATCTTGCCGATGTCGGAGTCGAGCAGGCGCTCGCCCATCCGACGTGGAAGATGGGGCCGAAGATCACCATCGATTCGAGCACTCTCATGAACAAGGGCCTCGAGGTCATCGAGGCGCACGAACTGTTCGGTACGCCGTACGAGCACATCGAGGTGGTGGTGCACCCCCAGAGCGTCGTGCACTCGATGGCCGAGTTCACCGATGGCTCCACCATCGCCCAACTCAGCATGCCCGACATGCGGCTGCCCATCGGGTACGCCCTCGCCTACCCGGCGCGCATCGGCACCCCGTTCGGGCGCATCGACTGGGCATCCCTCGGTCGTCTCGACTTCGAACCTCCCGATGTGGGCACCTTCCGATGCCTCGGGCTGGCGTACGACGCGGGCCGTGCGGGAGGTACGGCACCGGCCTGGCTCAGCGCAGCGAACGAGGTGGCGGTCGACGCGTTCCTTCAGGGCCGGTTGCGATGGACGCAGATCGCCGAGGTCTGCGAGGCCACGCTGCAGCAGCACGATGGTGGGCCCGCCACCGAGGTGACACACATCATCGAGGCCGATGCCCGCGCTCGGGCGGTGGCCCGTAGTGTGTTGCCATCATGAGTTCGCGCCTCGATCGGTTCAAGAACGAGATGGCGGCCGGTGGTTCGGTGGCGGAGAACGGCCCCGACGAGCGGCCCGACACCGTCACCATGGTCCTCGGCATCGGCGCGTGGATCGCACTGTTCGTGGTGCTCGCGTTCGTGAGTTGGTGGATCGTCGCCTTCGTCGTGGGCGTGCTGGTGTCGGTGTTCCTCCACGAGGTCGGTCACTTCGTGACGGCTCGCCGAAGCGGCATGAAGGTCACCCAGTTCTTCATGGGCTTCGGGCCGCGCATCTTCAGCTTCCACCGCGACGGCGTGGAGTACGGACTGCGCGCCATTCCCCTCGGGGCCTTCGTGCGCATCATCGGCATGAACAACCTCGACGAGGTGCCGCCGTCCGATGAGCCGTTCACCTACCGCCAGGCAAGCTTCCCGAAACGCCTGTTGGTGATCTCGGCGGGTTCGATCATGCACATCATTCTCGCCATCGTGCTGATCACCGGTGTCTACGCGGTCGCGGGCCGTATCGAGGAAACCGGTCGGGTGACCATCCTCGCAGTCTCGGACGGCACACCTGCGGCCTCCGCCGGTCTGAAGGCCGACGACGTCATCACGGCGGTCGACGGCGTGACCATCGCCACGGCGAAGGAGTTCCGCACCGTGTTGGCGGGCACCGCGCCGGGCACCTCGGTGGCGCTCGATGTCGATCGGGCAGGCGAGGTGCTGCATCTCACTGCGACGCTCGTGCAGTCGCCGAGCGCTCCGAAGGGGGAGACCCGAGGATTTCTCGGTGTCTCGTCGAACTCGCGGGATCGAGTCAGCCAGGGCCTCGTGTCGGCAGTGGGGAAGGGCACCCGCGACCTCGTGGCGGGCTTGGGTCAGGCCATCGTCGGCATCGCCAAGGTTCTCAATCCGGTGAATGTCTTCGGCCACCTGACGGGTACGAACACCGACCTCTCGTCTCGACCCACCACGCTGGTGGGGGCGGCTCGGGTGAGCGACGACTTCGGTCGGGCGGAGGGCTGGGTGGGTCTGCTGAGCCTGCTGGCCGCGCTCAACGTGTCGGTGGGAGTGTTCAACATGTTCCCGCTGCTGCCGCTCGATGGTGGTCACGCTGCCATCGCCATCTACGAGCGCACTCGTGAGCGCAACGGTCGCCGCTACTTCGCCGATGTGTCGAGGCTGATGCCGGTGGTGGCGGTCACCTTGGCTTTGCTGGCCTTCATGTTCTTCACGGGCCTGTATCTCGACACGGTGAAGGGCTGACCCTGCACTCGGCTCCCGCTGCTGGCACACTGGTGCCGTGAGTTTCGAGCGCCGCCCCACCCGTCAGTTGCACGTCGGCAAGGTGCCCGTGGGCGGGGGCGCCCCCATCTCGGTGCAGTCGATGACCATCACCAAGACGGCCGACGTGGAAGGAACGCTGCAGCAGATCTACGCGCTTGCCGCTGCGGGGTGCGACATCGTCCGT
>CAZQPJ010000328.1:0-2973 GCA_964595105.1 uncultured Bifidobacterium sp. | reverse complement strand
GCCCGTGAACCGGGGGAAGCCGCATACGTGCTTCAAGGGCCCCATCGAGAGCGGACCGCCCCAGATGGCCGTGGGGGCCCTCGGCCAGGAGCCGGGCGCCGCGCAGATCCATGCATGCGGTCCGGTGGAGATGCGCGACCGCATACTCGCCGGCATCGCGGCGCTGCGCGACAGCGGCAGGTTGCTCGGTGGTGTGGGCAGCGTTGAGTCCGCCAGCGGGGCCGTGGTGCGTGTGCAGGCGTTCGACTCGCAGCAGATCGGCCGCGATCCCGAACGTGAACTCACCGACTACGCCCGCGAGCTCGTACCCGCCCTGCCGTTCGACCAGATCGACGTGCTCGTGGTTGAGAAGGGTGGCAAGGACATCAGCGGCACCACCATCGACCCCAACGTCACCGGTCGGTTCTGGGTGCACGGTCTGGCTGACCTCGGCGAGCCCGACGTCAGCACCATCGTGCTGCTCGATGTCACCGATGTGTCGGGCGGCAACGTGCTGGGAATCGGTTTCGCCGACTTCATTCCGGTGTCGCTGGCCCAGAAGATCGACTGGAAGAAGACCTACATCAACTGTTTCACGGCCGGTATCGCCGGGGTGCGGCGCAGTCGGATGCCGATGGTGCTTCCCAGCGAGACCGACTGCATGAAGGCGGCCCTCAGCATGTGCGGGAGGGCGTTCGACCAACCCAAGCGCGTGGTGCGCATCGTCAGCACGCTGCATCTCACCCGCTGCTGGGTCAGCGAAGCACTGCTGGGCGAACTGCCCCCCGGTGCATCCGTGGTGGCATGACCGACCACCTGGTGCCGGTGCTGCGCGGCATCGTGGGTGACGCGCACGTGCTGACCGACCCCGACATGGTGATGGGGTACGACACCGACTGGTTGGGCAGGCGTCCCGGTCGGGCTCGGTGCGTGGTGCGCCCGGGGACCGTCGAAGAGGTGGCGGCCGTGGTGACGGCGTGCGCAGCGGCCGGCGCTTCGATCGTTCCTCAGGGTGGCAACACGGGCCTCGTCGACGGCAGCGTGCCGCGTCACCACGAGGTGGTCCTCAGTACACGACGACTCGACTACCTCGGCCATGTCGATCGTGCGGCCATGCAGGTGACGGCCGGTGCCGGCGTCACCATCGAGATGCTGCAGCACCACGCCCGCGACGCCGGTCTCGACTTCGCGGTCGATTGGGGTGCTCGTGCCAGCGCCACGGTGGGCGGCGCGGTGAGCACCAACGCCGGAGGCTCACGCGTCGTGCGCTTCGGCACCATGCGCGCCCAGGTGCTGGGTGTGCAGGCGGTGCTGGCCGACGGGTCGGTCGTGACCCAACTGGGCGGGCTCCCGAAGGAGACCGCGGGCCCACCGTTGCATGCGGTGTTCGTGGGCAGTGAGGGCACGCTCGGTGTGGTCACGGCGGCGCGGCTGCGGTTGGTGCCGTGGTACCGCAGTACGGCCGCGGCACTGGTGGCGTGCGAGTCGATCGACGATGCGGTGGGGCTCCTGCCGGTGCTGCGAACCATGCCGTCGCTCGACGCTGTCGAACTCCTGCTGCCCGAGGCGGTGGAGGTGGCGTGCGCGCACCTCGGCGTGGCTCCTCCGCTGGCGCCTGATTTCGCCGCTGCGTTCGTGATGGTCGACTGCGCCGCGAACACCGACCCGGCTCCCGACCTTGCTGCGGTGTTGGGTGAACGGCGCGGTGTGATGGCGGTCGGGCCCCAGCGGGATCAGCTCTACCGCATCCGCGACAACGTCACCACCGGCATCACGGCCAAGGGTGTGCCGCTGAAGCTCGACGTGGCGGTGCCCGTTCATGCGCTGGCCGATCTCGTGCGGCTCACACGGTCGGCCGTGGCCGAGGTGCCGGGTGCCGAACTGGTGGTGTTCGGTCACTTGGCCGAAGGCAATCTGCACATCAACGTGCTCGGTGCGGGCGAGCACGCCGGTCACCTCACCGAGGTGGTGCTGCAGGGTGCCATCCACCTCGACGGCACCATCAGTGCCGAACACGGCATCGGAGTGTCGAAGGCTGCATGGCTCGAGCGGCTGAAGGGTCCGGCAGCGATGGCGGCGATGCGCTCGGTGAAGCGTGCGCTCGACCCACAGGGCCTCTTCAACCCGGGCGTGCTGCTGCCCGGATGATCGCCGTCAGGCGGTGCGGCGTGCCTCGGCCGCGTCGAGCTCTGCGCGGGTGAGGAGCGACCGCATGGCGAGGCCCTCGGCAGCCAGCGCTGCGCCATGGTCGGGACTGCGGTCGATGACGCAGAGCACGTGCTCGACGTTGGCGCCCAGCGCACGGAGGTCGTTGGTGCTGATCACCACCTGCCCACCGGTGGTGATGACGTCCTCGATCACGGTCACCCGCTTGCCCGCCACCGGCGTTCCCTCGGCCAACTGTGCGGTTCCGTAGGTCTTTGCTTCCTTCCGCACGAATGCAGCGGGGATGCCGGTGTGCATCGACAGTGCGGTGGCGATGGGGATGCCACCCATCTCGAGTCCGGCCAACACCTCTGTTCCCTCCGGAATCAGCGGTGCCATGGCGGCGGCGATCTCGGCCAGCAGCGCTGGCTGCGCCTCGAACCGGTATTTGTCGAAGTACTCGGACGCGATCTGGCCGGAGCGAAGCGTGAAGGTGCCGGTGAGCCGTGCAACGGCGTTGATCCGGTCCGCGAGGTCGTCGATGTGCATGGGCGTCATTCTTGCCGGTTGCGCGCGTCGCGCATCAAGACTTCCTGGGCCACGGTGGCCACGTGCGTTCCATCGGCCGCGAACACGTGCCCGATACCGAGCCCGCGGGCACCCACGTAGGTGTGACACGTGAAGTCGTAGAGGTGCCATTCGTCGGCCCTCAGCTGCCGATGGAACCAGATGGTGTGGTCGAGGCTGGCAGTGAAGGTGATGCCGTGTTGATCGACGAATTCGGGGTGGGCGGTGCGCACCGTGTCGGCCGGCATGTCGTCGCTCATGTAGGCCATCCAGCAGCGGTGC
>CAZQPJ010000327.1:0-2975 GCA_964595105.1 uncultured Bifidobacterium sp. | reverse complement strand
CGTACAACCAGTTGTCGTGGAACCGGGCGAACCGCATCGCCCGCCAGTACGACGCCGACGTCGAGCGATTCATCGGTGTCTACGTGGGCTCCGACACCACCGGAACCTCCACCTGGTCGACGCAGGGCGCGGGGTATCACCTCGAGAACTTCCTCCGTGGATACCGAGTGATGTACGAGCGTGGCTACCACGCCGGCGGCTACCTGCGTGGTTACCACCTGAACTACGAGCGCGCGGGCTCCGGCCTCATCTACGAGGAGAAGAAGGGCACCAGCTGGAGCTCGATGAGTCGTAGCAACTACGAGAACAAGAACATCTCGCCTGGTGAAGCGGACGGCTATCGGGCCAGGGTCTCAGGCACGCTCAGTTCGTGGACCTCCACCACGCAGGCGCTGTACGACGCGAGCAACACCACCGCCGACTCGCTCGACGGATTCCGCACTTCCGTGTCGTACACCTCGCCGTACTCGGCCTGGGAAGCCACCACCTCGTCGCTCTATGCGTCGAACAACACCACCGCCGACAACACCGACGGCTGGGATGTGACGAAGGCGTACTCGGCGCCGTTCAATTCGTGGGAGGAGACGACGCAGGCGATCTACAACTCGGGCAACACCACCAGTGACGCCACCGACGGCTATCGCAGTTCGAACTCGTACACCTCGCCCTACTCGCTGTGGGAGACCTCCACCGAGGCCGCGTACACCGCCGGCAACACCACGTGGGGCAACAGCGATGGGTGGGACGCCACCAAGGTGTACACGACCCCGTACACCTTCCACGAGAGCATCACCAACACGTCGGTGATGAACACCGAGATCCTCTCGCGCATCGTCACGGTGGGCTCGCCGGTGCCTGCGTCGCCGACCGGCGGCCCCTACACGAACGCGGCGGTGGCCGACATGTACGTGCTGCCGAACTGGAGCCAGTTCGCTGATGCCATCAACAGCGTTGCGTTGGCGGAGTGCGGCGGCACCGTGACCCTGCAGACACGTATCGGCTCGAGCGCAGCGTCCGACCCGTTCACGTACCAGAACTCGAAGGACCTGACGATCGCCACCACCAGTCAGCAGTACCGCAGCGGCACGTTCGACTTCGACCTTCCCGGTGGTCAACCGATCTCGGTCGACATCACCCCGGTGAACCTCTCGAACCTCAACCGCTACTCGCCGGTCAGCTGGAGCTGCAAGGCGAACGGCGTGAACTACCCGTTCACCCAGACCCAGTTGTCGGGTTCGCAGTGGAGCAAGATCACCCTCACGGTGTCGCCCAACCAGGCGATCTCGTGCATCCAGACGGTGAAGTTGAACTGATGGAGCGGATCATGAGTTCCTTCCGCCGCCTGGTGGATGCGGCTGCCGCCCGCGTCCGACGGGACGACCGTTACGAGGCGCCCGCCGACGAAGGCATGGCGATGGTGATGTGCATGGTGTTCATCATCCTCGGCATGCTCGTGGTGACACCGCTGCTCGGGTATGCATCATCGGTGTTGCGCACCAGCCGCATCCAGACCGAGAAGACCACCCGAGGTGAGGCCGTGCGTGGCGCGCTGCGGATCGCGCTCGCCGATCCAAAGGCGCTCTACGACACGTGCTCTGCCTCTGGTCTCACGGTCGCGGTGACGGTGGCGACGCCCGGTCTCACGGTGCCCGTGAGCACCCAGTGCACCACGGTGAACAGCGCCGCCGCCCTCGACGCCACCGAGCTCCGCACGGCGATGACCGTCACCCAGGTGGGGGCCGTGGCGCCGACCGGCACGGTGGGTTCCGTGTTCGCCGGTTCCGGCGGCAGCGACACCTCGGCGTGGTACACCGGAGCCACCACCGACTCCACCGGGGGCAAGGTGTGGCTGCCGCAGCTGCCGGTGCATGCCCTCAACCACCCTGCGAACTCCGGCTACATGATGCCTGCCGCATATGGCAGCTGCCGGGTGTTCTTCCCGGGCACCTACACAGCACCGATCTCGGTCGCCGATTCCGTGCCCACCTATTTCGCCTCGGGCGTGTACTACTTCGAGAGCACCGTCACTTTCGGCGGAGCCGCGAACGTGGTGGTCGGTGAGGGAGCCGCAGAAGGATGCACCTCCGACCAGGAAGCGGCCTACAACGCCACCAACGCGCCGACCAACCACAACATCTCGGGTCTCGGCGCCACGTTCATCCTCGGTGCTGCCGGTCGATTCGTCATCACCGACTCCGGGTCCGGGTCAGTCGGGCCGACCGTGCAGTTCAACACCCGCCTCGTCGACCCGACCGACGTCGGTTCCAGCCCGTCGAAGAACGTGTCGATCATGAGCGTCAACGGTCAGTACCAGGGCGACAGCTCGAGCTCGGAACTGAACGTGAGCGGCCAGGTCCGGGTTCCCCGGTCGGTGGTGGCGGCGAGCCCCACCAGTGACCCCGTCTCGAGCAGCTACATGCCGTCGTCGCTGGTACCGGCACAGAGCACCGGGTTGGCGACGTCGATCATCGACATGTCGTTCACCACCACGAAGAAGTCGTACGTCTTCATCCCCGGCTACGTCGCAGTGCCGCAGGGCCAGATCAATCTGTCGGTGGGCACCGGCATGGGAGCCAACAAGGACGTCGAACTGGTCGGTGCGGTGTTGGCCGCCAAGGTGATCCAGAGCACCGACAAGCCCGCCACGCTGAGTCTCGGCATGGTGAACCGCATCGTGCAGAAGACCTTCAAGCTGGTGGCCACCACCACGACGGGCAAGCCGTCGGTGACCTCGGTGGCCCTCGTGCAGGTGAACGACTACGGCGAGTTCGCGGTGAACTCCTGGGTCACCTCATCTGCGGGCAGCGGCACCTGACCGGAACCGGTTCCGACCCGGACCCCCCAGTACCCACCCGCCCGGCCCGCCCCGCGCCTAGCGCCTGCGGCCGCGGCGGCCCTGCGCCCTGCGGCCTGCCCCCGACAGCGGAGTTGAATTCTGTCCTTCCGGCTGCCGGTACCACAGCATTCAAATCGGG
>CAZQPJ010000326.1:0-3009 GCA_964595105.1 uncultured Bifidobacterium sp. | reverse complement strand
CACTTTGTGGGCTTGCCCCAGCACCTGACTGCGTAACACGAAGTGCTTGCCCTGAAACACGGCCTCGACCTCGTGCAGGTTGTCCAGTCCGCGCACCATCTCGGCCCACTGTCAGGTTTCGCCCTTGTCCTCCAGGCGCTGCTCCAGCGCCCGCTTGAGCAACAAGGCCAGAAAGCTGCAGAACACGTGCCCCCGAATGGTCTCGTCGCACTTGTGATAGATCGGGCGCGTCTCCAGGATCGACTTCATGGTTCGGAACATGGTTTCGACCATCCACGGTTCCTTGTAAGCGAGGGCGATGATCGGGGGTTCATCGGCCAGATTGGTCTGCAACACCCGGTTGCCGTCGTAGCGGGCTTCCGCGAGGGGGGCCTGGGCGGCGCCTTGCGCCACACCGCCATGGATCTGGCCGTCGAGGAGCAACGGGTTGATCACCCGGCCGGCGTCGTCGCAGGCGACGTGGCGCACGAGGCGGGTCTGACCGGTCTCGGTGTCGACCTCCACCACCGCGACGTGCGCACCGAACGGGAAGGTGGCGCCCTCGACCGCGTAGAACGCGGCGTGGGCGAGCCCCTCGGGCATCTCGGGGTCGGCGTGGGCGGCGACGGCGAGGTCGGCCCAGGTCTTGCCGATCGCCGGGGTCCCCGACACGTGGAAGGAAGCGGACTCCTTGTCGAGCACCACGTCGGCCGGGTCGGCTTCGAGCATGCGTGCGGCGATGGAGCGAGCCTTCTCGACGAGATCTCCGGCGGCGAGGAACACGGCGTTGCCGCCCTGTTGCAGCGAGCGCGATCCCATGGTGCCCTCACCCTGCGGCACGAGGTCGGTGTTGCCCCACACGAGGTCGATCTTGTCCATCGGGATGCCGGTCTGCTCGTGGGCGAGCATGCTCCAGGCAGTGAGGTGGCCCTGGCCGTGCGGCGACGTGCCGGTGTAGACGATTGCCCGACCGTCGTCGAGCACCTCGATGCGGGCATGCTCGCCCGAACCGACGCCGCCGGTGATCTCCACGTAGACGCTCACGCCGATGCCCAGCTGCTTCACGTCGCCGCTCGCCCGGCGCCGAGCCTGCTCGGCGCGCAGGCCCGCGTAGTCGGCGGCCGCGAGCGCCTTGTCGAGCGAACCCTCGTAGTCGCCGACGTCGTAGGTCTGACCGACGGCGGTGGTGTGGGGCTGCATGAACGGCGGGATGAGGTTGGTGCGACGCACCTCGGCCGGGTCGAGCCCGAGTTCGAGCGCCCACAGGTCCATGGCGCGCTCGGCGATGGCGGTGGCCTCCGGCCGACCGGCGCCGCGATAGGCGGTGACCACTGCCGTGTTGGTGACGACGCTGGTGGTGCGGCACTCGATGTTGGGGAACGCGTAGACGGCGCTCGACATCGGGCGGGTCATGAACGGGGCGAGGATGGCGCCCATCTCGACGAACGAACCGGCGTCCTGGATGACGTGCAGCTGGTAGTGGGTGACCTTGCCGTCGCGGGTACCGCCGAGGGTGACGTACTGCACCTGGGCGCGGCCGTGGCCCATCACCATCATCGACTCGCTGCGGGTCTCGCGCCAGCGCAGCGGCCGGCCGACCTTCGCTGCCAACACACCGAGCAGCGACTCCTCGGGGTCGCACGAGATCTTCGCCCCGAAGCCACCGCCGACGTCGGGGGCGATGACGAGCACCTTGTCGGCATCGACGCCGTTGATCTTGGCGATCGTGTTCTTCGCTCCCTGGGCGCCCTGCGTGCTGAGCCACTGGTGGAGCCGACCGTCGACCCACGCGACGGCGGAGCCGCGCACCTCGAGCGGGCAGGGGGCGACGCGCTGGTTGAGCACTCGGTGCGGGCCGCTGACGACCTCGCACCCCTCGAAGAAGGCGGCGCCCGTGTTCTCCGGCATGCCGAGCACGGTGGTGTCGAACACCACGTTGCTGCCTGCCCCCTCGTAGATGAGGGTGGTGCTGGTGAGGGCTTCCTCGATGTCGATCACGGCGGGCAGCACGTCGTAGTCGATGATGACCTGCTCGGCGGCATCCTCGCCCTGCTCGCGGGTCTCGGAGATCACCACGGCGACGGGCTCGCCGACGAACCGCACCTTGTCGATGGCCAGCATGCCGCGGGCGACCATCGGGTTGAAGTCGCTCGGTACGGGCTGCAGTCCCAGCGATTCCGCCGTGTGCACGGCGATGACCCCGGGCATCTCGAGCGCGGCCGACGCGTCGATGCCGGTGATGGCGCCGTGGGCGACGGTGCTGCGCACGTAGGTGACATGCGCGGCGCCGCGGAGGGCAGGTTCGTGGAGCAGGTCGTCGACGTAGACGCCCCCGGTGGTGAGGAACTTCGGGTCTTCCTTGCGGAGAACCCGGTTGCCGAGAATGCTGCCAGCCACGTGAATGACCCCCTGAGTGCCGATGACGAGTGCCGCCGACACTAGACGGTCGGAACGGGTCAGGGTGCGGTCGGCGCGGGGCCCTGTTTCCGCAGCTCCATGATGCGGCCGAAGGTGTCGTACGGCCACCCGCCCGGCATGGTGAGCGGTGCTGCGGGAGCCGGCAACACGGTGATGCGGATCTCGCCGCGCTTCACGAACCCGAGCTCCTCGCGGGCGGCTTCCTCCACGCCGGCGGGCGTGTTGAGGCGCCCGATCTCGTCGGCGAGGCCTGCGTTCGCCTGGGTGAGGGTGGCGAGTTCCGCCTGCTTGATGTCGATCTCGTCGCGCTGGCGGAACCACGTCTTCAGCGGCAGCACGAAGAGCGATGCGATGACGGCACCGACGATGACCGCACCGGCCATCCACGCGATGGTGCGTCGGGTGAGCTGCGGAACCCGGACAGCGGAGGTCGGCCGCACCGTGGGCGCGGTGGAGGCACGAGCAGCACCCGCCGGACGCGGAATGGTGGAGGTGCGGTGGCCGCCGGAACTCATCGTCGTCATTCTTCCAGCCGTGCGGGCCGGAAGTGCGTCACCGCGGGCTCAGCGCGCTCCGGCCGCGGAACGCTGCTGCCTCGCCGAGTTGTGCCTC
>CAZQPJ010000325.1:0-3009 GCA_964595105.1 uncultured Bifidobacterium sp. | reverse complement strand
CGGCGCGCTCGAGGACTCGCGACGGCCCCGCCACCAGAGCGAGTTCGCCACCACTGCCACCATCGGCCGCGCACTGCTGCGCACACGTGACCGCCTGGAGGGCGGCTTCGGAGAGGCCCCCGCCGACGACGATCTGTCGCTGCGGCAGTCGGCGGCCTGGGACACCTACGTCGCCAGCCGTCTGCAACGACTCGGACTGCCGGTCAACCGGCAGCGATCGGTGTACAACTTCCGCAACCGGCACGGTTTCACCGATGTCGCCGACGCAGCCTTCGACCGTATCTGGGACGCCGACGCGCTCACCTGGGGCGAGCTCGAGAGCATCAGCACGGCGGGCCTCGCCTCGTGAGCGTGTGCACCAACCGCATCGCCGTGAACGGCGTCGAACTGGTGGTGCACGAGGCAGGCAACCCTGCCAACCCCACCGTCATCCTCAGCCACGGATTTCCTGAACTCGCCCACAGTTGGCGCCACCAGATGCAGCCACTGGCCGACGCCGGCTATCACGTCATCGCACCCGACCAGCGCGGCTATGGGCATTCGTCCGCACCCACCGACGTGACCGCCTACGGCATCGAGCACCTCACCGGCGACCTGTTCGCGCTGCTCGACCACTTCGGGAAGCACGACGCCGTCTTCGTGGGCCACGACTGGGGTTCGCTCGTGGTGTGGGAATCCGCACGGCTGCGCCCCGAGCGTGTGCGCGCCGTGGTGGGCGTCAGCGTGCCCTACGTCGAGTGGCCCGGACCGCCCACGCAGTTGATGCGGATGGTCTACGGCGACCGCTTCTTCTACATCCTGTACTTCCAACAGGTGGGCCCGCCCGAGGCGGAGCTCGGAGCCGATGTCCGCGCCACGATGTCGATGATGCTGTACAACGCCGCCGGCGAGGCCATGACCGGCCGCGAGATGCCCACGGAGTTGCCGCCCATGGAGGGCACCGGGTTCCTCACGATGATGTCGCCGGCACCGCCCACCCCCTACCGCGGCCCTGAGGGCGACTGGCTCAGCGGCGACGATCTCGATCTGTACGTGCACGAGTTCGAGCACAGCGGCTTCTTCGGGCCGGTGTCGTGGTACCGAAACCTCGACGCCAACGCATCGGTGGTCACCGGCATGGGTGCCGACCGGCTGACGATGCCGAGCTACTTCATCACCGGCGAGGTCGATGCGGTGCGCCTGATGGACCCCACGGGGCCCGAGCGCATGCGCAGCGCCCTACCGGACTATCGCGGCGACACCATCATCCCGGGCGCCGGTCACTGGGTGCAGCAGGAAACCCCGCAGGCGTTCAACGACGCGCTGCTGGGGTTCCTCCGCAGTGTCTGATTCGCCGAGCGGTCAGCGCCGCTGCAGCTTCGCCAGCAGTCGCAGGATCTCGAGATAGAGCCAGACGAGCGTGGCCAACAGACCGAAGGCGCAGTACCACTCCATGTTCTTCGGCCAGCCCTCACGTGCACCGCGCTCGACCATGTCGAAGTCGACGGCGAGCATCGAGGCCGCCAGGCCGGCTGCCACCACGCTCAACAGGATGCCGAGCGGCGTCGCCGAGGTGAGGTACGAGACGCTCCCACCGAACAGTCGGATGACGAACGAGACGAGGTAGAAGAGCATCAAGCCCATCGTGCCCATCATGACGATGCGGCGGAAACGCTCGGTGACCTTGATGATGCGGGTGCGATAGAGCACCAGCATCACCGCGAACACCGCCAGCGTGGCACCGACCGCCTGCACCACGATGCCGTCGTACGCAGTGTCGTAGACCTTGGAGATCGCACCGAGGAAGAAGCCCTCGGCGAGTGCGTACACGGGGGCGATGAACCGCGCCCACATCGGCTTGAAGCGGAGCGCGATGGCGCAGCCGAGACCAACGAACACGCCGACGATGGCGAGCGTGGGGAACTGCGCCTCGGAGGTGAGGCTCGAGGTGGTCTGCATCCAGCCGACGAACGCACTGGCGAGCAGCAGCACCAGCAGCACGCCGGCGGCCGACGCAGTGCCATTGATGGTCATTGCACGACCGGTGGCCCACGGGCTCACCGGGCCGTCGGTGATCGGGGTGGAACGGGTGAGGGGATCGGGTGCCGCCCAACCGGCGCGGCTCGCCTCGGTGGCAGCGGCCACTGCCTTGTCGGACATGATCGGATTCGCCATGGCAACCTCCTGGTGCGTGGGTGATGCCCACGCTAGTGGCGGCTCACCTCAGGTCGTGCGCGCTCGGTCCGTCCCACAGGTCGATGTCGGGCGGAGCGCTCAGCAACCCGTTGCAGCTCTTCGCCATCTCCACCATCACCGGGCTGTCGAAGTGGGCACGCTGGGCATCGACCGAGTCCCACTTCTGGATCAGCAGGTACCGCCCCGGGTGTGTGTACGACGAGCACAGGTCGACATTGCGGCACCCCGGCTCCATCCGAGTGAGCACCACGTACTTCGACAGCACGGCCAACAACGAGGCCGGGTCGGCAGCGTCGAACCGCATCGTGACGACAGCGAGTTCGATCTCGCCGCCGTTGCCGCCGTTGCCGTCGGCGGCCTGATCACCACGCTGTTGCGCCATAGGCCGGAACGATAGACGAGCCCGCCACATCGCCCGATCCGATGGACGGGGTGAATCATCCAATTTCGGTTGAGGGGCTTGACCACGTAGGTATCGTGTGCCGCAATCCACCTGTGGCGGCGCTGCCGCCTGCTGGTTGAGCAAGTCTGAGGAGACACCGTGGCGAAAGATCGCGTCGAGCGCGACGAGGAGGACCTCGTCCGCCTGTACCTGACCGACATCGGCCAGTACACGCTGCTCACCAAGGACGACGAAGTCCGTCTCGCCAAGCAGATCGAAGCCGGCAAGGCCGCCGCCTCCGAACTCGAAACCGTGAAGGACCTCACTGCAGCCCGCAAGCGCGAACTCCGCCGTGCCGCCCGCGAGGGAGAGGACGCCGAGAGGTCGTTCGTGCAGAGCAACCTCCGCCTCGTGGTGTCGATCGCCAAGAAGTATCAGGCGTCGGGCCTGCC
>CAZQPJ010000324.1:0-3025 GCA_964595105.1 uncultured Bifidobacterium sp. | reverse complement strand
CGGCAGCGGCGTACTTGTACGTCATGCCACGGGCGAGGCGCATCGCGTCGAAGATGGCGTCCTCCTCGCGGTCGTAGGTCCACATCCGCAAGCCGCCGGTGGCGGGCCCGAGCGCGGTGGAGTGGATGGCGATCACGGCGCGCAGGCCGGAGTCGCTGTCGTTGCACACCACCAGCTTCTTGAAGCGGTAGCGGGTCATGTAGTCGAGGATCTTGGCGTCCATGTGTGTGTCTCCGATCAGGCCGCGGTGTATCCGCCGTCGACGAGCAGGATTGCCCCGGTGACGTAACTGCTGGCGTCGCTGGCGAGGAACACCACCGGGCCCACGAGTTCCTCGGGTCGGCCGCGACGACCCATCGGCGTGTACTGCAGCACCTGGGCGCGCTTCTCGGGCCGAGCGTGCTCGTCGGTGGCACCCGACATGATGTTCTCGAAGTAGCCGGGCGAGAAGGCATTCACGCGGATGCCGTGCGGCGCCCACTCGACGGCCATCACCTTGGTCATCTGGTTCACGCCACCCTTGGCGGCGGAGTAGGCGGTGAGACCCTTGATGCCCACCTCGCCGGCGATCGACGAGTTGTTCGCGATCGATCCGCCGGTGCCCTGCGCCAGCATCTGCCGGGCGGCGAACTGAGTGCAGTTGAAGTAGCCCTTGAGGTTGATGTCGATGATGGTGTCCCAGGCGTCCTCGGTGACGTCCTCGGCCGGTTCGATGATGTCGATGCCGGCGTTGTTCACCAACACGTCGAGACGACCGAACGCGGCCACGGTGTCGTTGATGAGCGCCTGGCAACTGGCACGGTCGGCCGTGTCGACGCGCAGGCCGAGCGCGGTGCCGCCGGCTGCCGTGATCTCGGCGGCGGTGGCCTGCGCTTCGCTGAGTGTGCGAGAGCAGGTGATGACAGTGGCGCCGTGCTGGCCCATTCCGATCGCGATTGCCTTGCCGAGGCCGCGGCCGGAGCCGGTGACGATGCTCACCTTCCCGGTGAGGTCGAACAGGGTGCTCATGGTGTCTCCATTCGTGTGCGTGGTGGATCTGAATCGAGGCTTTCGTGCCGCCCAGGGGCGCCCGAAAGCCTCGAAATGGCGGCGGCGGAGGTGGCGCGCCAGTCGGCGACGTTGCGCTCCTTCACGTGGTCGAAACCACGGATGCCATCGGCGAGGGCCAGCAGTGCGACGGCCTCGTCGTAACGGTCGGGGTGCTCGGAGAGCACCTCGAGCACCTGGTGCACCTGGGTGAGGTACTCGGCGGGAAGGCCACGTTCGAGTCGGCGGTGCGCCGAGCGCCCGAAGATGTCGAGCACCGTGCCGCGTGTACGGCGCAGCATGCGCAGGGCGCCGAACGCTGCGGGTGCGGTGCGGCGGAGGCCCACCTTGCGGCGCAGGCCGACGCGGCGCAGGCCCGGCGGTTGCAGGAGGTACTCGATGCGGGCGCCGGCGCCGAACTGTTCCTCCACTGCCTGCAGGAACTCGGGCGAGCGGTGGAGGCGAGCCACTTCGTACTCGTCCTTCACGGCCAGCAGATGGTGGAGGTTGCGAGCGACGGTGGTGGTGAGGTCGGTGCGGCCCGCTGGTTCGGCGGCGGTGACGGCGGCGACTTCGCGGCGGAACTGCTCGGCGACTGCCGTTGAGCCGTAGGCGGTGAGGTTGTCGGCACAGAAGGCCACGAGGTCGGGCCGAACCGCGGAACGCTGGGCTGCGGCGGACACTGCCGCCTCGACGTCGTCGGGAGTGGCGACGACGGCTCGACCGGTGCGGAACGCGGCTTTGTTGGCGTCGACGGCCGCGCCGTTCACCTCGATCGCCTGCTCGATGGCAGCCGCTGTCAGCGGCAGCAGGCCCGCTTGGTGCGCAGCGCCGAGCATGATGATGTTGGCCATCAGGTGGTCGCCGAACAGCACGTTGCTGAGGTGTTCGGCGTCGATGCGGACCAGTGAATCGGGCAGGGTGGCCTCGGTGATTCGTTCGAGCAGCGAGCCACCATCGGGATGAGCCGCGTGCACGTCGCGCACCATCGGACCCGTGGGAGCGATGGCGGTGTTCACCACGGCAACGGTGCGGGTTGCGTCGAGGCGGGCGAGGTTCACGTCCTGAGCCGCGGCCACGGGGTCGAACGCCAGCAGCACGTCGGCTCCACCGCGGCCGATGAGGTTGCCGCCCTCGATGGGGTCGGCCGAGAGGCGCACGTGCGAGATGACGCTGCCGCCCTTCTGTGCCAACCCCGTCTGGTCGAGGCCGGTCGACCACATGCCCGAGAGTCGTGCCGCCATGCCGAGCACCTGACTGACGGTGACCACACCGGTGCCGCCGATGCCGGCGAGCAGCACGCCCACGTCGGTCCCGACGCGGCGTGTGGGCTCGGGCAGCGACGCACCGAGCGCGGGCCGTGCGGCAACGCGGGTGCGCGTGGTGCCGGGCTTGGGGGTGATGCGCACGAATGCCGGGCAGTGGCCCTGCGTGCACGACGCGTCGAGGTTGCAGCTCTCCTGATGGATACGGGTCTTGCGGCCGAGGAGCGTGTCGACCGGTTGGACCGAGAGGCAGTTGGAGGTGGCTCCGCAATCGCCGCAGCCCTCGCACACCGCCTCGTTGATCATGATGCGATGTGTGGGTGTGGGTGCGAGGCCGCGCTTGCGTTTGCGGCGCAGCTCGGCCGCGCACGGCTGGTCGTACACCATCACCGTGACGCCGGGAATGGCGCGCAGCACTTCCTGTGCCTCGATCACCCGGTCGCGGTGCCATGCCTCGACACCCTTGGGCAGTTCGCGGCGGTGGCGCTTCGGGTCGTCGCTCACCACCATCACCTTTGCCACACCTTCGGCGAGCAGCGACTTCACCATTCCTGGCATCGACATCTCGGCGTCGTGCGCCTGCCCTCCGGTCATCGCCACTGCGGCGTTGAAGAGCAGCTTGTAGGTGACGTTGGTGCCGGCGGCCACGGCCTGCCGGAGCGCCAACGAACCCGAGTGGAGGAACGTGCCGTCGCCCATGTTCTGGAACAGGTGCGGCGTGTTGGTGAACGGCG
>CAZQPJ010000323.1:0-3029 GCA_964595105.1 uncultured Bifidobacterium sp. | reverse complement strand
CGGAGTAGCCGATGCAGAAGTGGATGTCACCAGCGAGGATGCGCGGCAGGAACTCGGCCTTCTGCTCGTCGGTGCCGAAGTTCATCAGCGTGGGTCCGATGGTGTTGATGGTGAGCATCGGCACGGGTGCGCCGGCGCGCATCGACTCGTCGAAGAAGATGAACTGCTCGATGGCGGACCGGCCCTGCCCGCCGTACGAGGTGGGCCATCCGATGCCGGCCCAACCGTCGCTGCACATCTGCTTCCACGTGCGCCGCATCGGTGCACCGATGCCGTGGCCGGTGGCCAGCTCGGCCACCGTGGCGGGATCGAGCAGATCGGCGTAGTACTGCCGCAACCGCGCCCGCATGGCCTCCTGCTCGTCGGTGTATGCCAGTTCCACACTGCCCCCAGGGTCGAGAACATCTGACACGTCGTCAGAAACGTGAGAAACCTAGCCTAAGGTGCACCCATGAAGCTTGGTTGGCACATCGGATATTGGGGTCGGTCGATGCCGCAGGGCATTCCCGAGACACTGGTGGAGGTGGAGCGTCTCGGCTTCGACTCGGCATGGACCGCCGAGTCGTGGGGGAGCGACGCCATCTCGCCGTTGGCGTGGTGGGGTGCCAGCACCAGCACCATCAGGCTCGGCACCAACCTCATCCAGTTGTCGGCGCGCACGCCGGCCGCCACGGCCATGGCCGCCATCACGCTCGACCATCTCTCGAACGGTCGTTTCTGCCTCGGCCTCGGCGTCAGCGGCCCGCAGGTGGTGGAGGGCTGGTACGGACAGCGCTTCACCCGCCCGCTCGCCCGCACCCGTGAGTACGTGCACATCGTGCGCACGGTGCTGGCCCGCGAGGAGCGCCTCACCAATCCCGGCCCCGAATACCCGATTCCGGCCACCGACGGCCTCGGGCTGGGCAAGGCGCTCAACGTGATGACCCATCCGCTGCGGGCCGATCTGCCGATCTTCCTCGGCGCCGAGGGACCGAAGAACGTGGCGCTCACCGCCGAGATCGCCGACGGATGGTTCCCCATCTTCTACGCGCCGCGTCACGAGGAGCTCTACAACGCGGCGCTCGACGAGGGCTTCGCCCGTCCGGGTGCACGCCGTCGGCCCGACGAGTTCGAGATCCTCCCCACGGTGAACGTCTCGATCGACGACGACATCGAGGCCGCCTACGACCGCCTTCGTCCGGTGCTGGCGCTCTACGTGGGCGGCATGGGGGCCAAGGAGATGAACTTCCACGCCGACGTGTTCCGCCGCCTCGGCTACGAGGAAGCGGTCGACCGCATCCAGAACCTGTTCCTCGACGGCAAACAGCTGGAAGCCATCGCAGCGGTGCCCAATGCCATGATCGACGAGATCTGCCTCGTCGGGTCGAAGGCGAAGGTTCGCGACGATCTCGAGGCGTGGCGCGACAGTCGGGTGACCACCATGATCGTGGGCGGTCCCATCGACACGCTGCGCACGATGGCCGAGCTGGTGCTCGGCTGACGCGGGTGCGCTACGGCTGGTCGCCGCGAGCCGACTGGTTCTCGTAGATCAGTCGCAACATCCAGAACCGCCAGAAGCGAACCAGTGCAGCGCAGAGCCACAGCGCTGCGCCCACCACCGCCATCACCACGCACGCGAACCCGAGCACGATGAGTTCGTTCTGGTCGAGAGCGTTGTCGAGGCCGGTGGCCGCGAAGTACGAGCCCACGGCGATGAGGAGCGAGAGACCCATCAACACCAGGCCGGCGATGCCGGAGGCGCGTTCGAGGGACGGCTTCCCCGAGGTCTTCACCTGCATCGCCGCGATGTCGGCGGCAAACCGGTCGAGGCGTTCGTTGTCGGTCATGTCGGCGCCTTTCTGCCCATGTAGGCATCGGAAAGTTCTTCGGCGATGTCGCCCGGGGTTCCCGTCCGCACGATGCGGCCGTTCAGCATGATGGCAGCCCGATGGGCGATGCCGAGCACCGACCGGGCGAACTGCTCCACCACCAGCACCGACACGCCGCTCGCGGCGATCGAGGCGACGATGTCGTACAACTGGCTCACCACCATCGGGGCGAGACCCATGGAGAGCTCGTCGAGGAGCAGCACAGCCGGGTCGGTGGCCAGCGCTCGGGCCATGGCGAGCATCTGTTGCTGGCCACCCGACATCGTTCCGGCCAGTTGCTGCTGACGCTGTGCGAGCGCGGGGAACCGTGCGTAGGTGACCTCCTCGATGGTGGCCAGCGGTGTGCCGGTGTACGTGCACATCTCGAGGTTCTCGCGCACGGTGAGGTTGGGGAACACGCCCCGACCCTCGGGGATGCTGCAGAGGCCTGCCCGGGCCAGCGCGTCGGGCGATGCCCCCGTGACGGTGCGACCGGCGAGGCGGAGGTTGCCATGGTTCACCGGGAGGAGACCCGAGCACACCTGCAAGGTGGTCGATTTGCCGCCGCCGTTGGGCCCCAGCAGCGCGAAGACCTCGCCCGGTTGCACCTGCAGCGACACGTGCTGGAGCACCACGATGGGGCCGTACCCGGCCACCACGTCGTCGAGTTCGAGGGCGGGAGCGCTCATGCGGAGGGACCTGCTCCCAGATAGGCGTCGAGCACGGCGGTGTTGCGCTGCACATCGTCGGGGGTCCCTGAGGCGATGATGCGGCCGAAGTCGAGCACCTGCACGAACGAACACACGCGCATCACCAGCGCCACGTCGTGCTCCACCAGCAGGATGGCGGTTCCCATCTGTGCGAGGCGCTCCAGCAGGTCGCCGAACTCCTCGGTCTCCGACTCGTCCTGCCCCGACGCCGGCTCGTCGAGCAGCAGTATTCTCGGCTGGGTCATCAACGCCCGACCGACCTCGACACGTCGCGCCATGCCGGTGGGGATCTCGGTGACGTCACGGTCGGCGAGGTGTGCGATGCCGAGCTGGATCAGCACCCGCTCGGTCTCGAAGTCGACGTTGAAGCGTTCCTTGTGCCATCGGTACGACAACTCGCCGGCCACGCGGATGTTGTCGCGCACGCTGAGCGACGTGAAGAGCTCGAGCCGCTGGAAGGTGCGGGCGATGC
>CAZQPJ010000322.1:0-3034 GCA_964595105.1 uncultured Bifidobacterium sp. | reverse complement strand
GGGCACGTCTGCAGGGCGGAACTCGGTGCCGAAACAGCCCGCGCACGCGTTGCGCCGATCGAAGAAACGAGCGCCGCAGGATGTGCACTCACGCGAGGCGAGGTGCGGCTGCGGCTCCAGCACGAGATAGTCGCCAAGGGGAATCTGGTTCGCCATTGCCTCGACGCTAGTCGCCACATTCCGGGAACCTCGCCTCGGACGGCCACACCGCAGCCCCGTCACCAGCAGTTGCGATGCACCACCTGTTGGGTGTCGCGACGTGGCCTCGTTCGAGCGGATCCGCTGGGCACGTCATCGCTCGCCCGATGGCCGAGGGCCACGGCACCGACCTGCACCACCTCGGCGGGCACACCGAGTTCGTCGAGTGCCCGACGGGCATTGCGGAAGATGCCGAAGTACAAGGCTCCGAGGCCACGCTCCTGCGCCAGCAGCAACAGGTTCTGCGTCGCCATCGCTGCGTCGGTGAGCCAGAACGGCACCTCCCAGTTGGCAGCGACCTCGAGACCGTGACCCGACTTGTCGCGCTCGGCATACCTCGAGGTGTAGGCGGTGGGATCCGCGAGGGGCAGCACCACCACCGGCGCGGCGAGCACCCCTTGCTGGACCGACCCGAACCACTCGTCAGCGCCGGTCGCGACCCAGAACCTCGTCAGGGCCTCTCCGTCGAGAGCAAGGAAGTGCACACCCTGGCTGTAACCGGCCGACGGCGCACGCCGAGCCAGGTCGAGCATCTCCGCCACCTCGACCGGATCGAGGGGGTCGGGGCGAAAGCGACGGGTCATCCGGCGCTGCCGGATGACATGTTCGAGCGGAGAGCTCAGCGAGCACCCAGTTTCACGAGATCCTCGGCCATCACCCAGCCGTGAGCGATGAGTGAGCCAGCCTTCGAGTTGTCGACCGACGCAAAGAGGGCCGCCACGTCAGCCTTGACCTTGTCGGCCTTCGAGGTCTCGTGGTCGAGGAATCCGCTCTGTCCGTTGGACTTCACCACGAACGTCTGCTCGTCGTAGCTCGAGTCGACGGCGAAACGCTTCGCCAGACGCCGACCCCACGCCCGTTCCTCGCCCACCGCTCGGTGGTTCGGCCGGGGAATGAGTTCGTCGAGCTGCTTGAACGCCTCGAGTGCGCCGGCCTCGACGAACCGCGAACCCACCACCACGTCTTCGTCGGGAAACGCCATCAGCGCCCTGTGGAACGCCTCGCCCATCAAGCCCTTCAGCACCTGGTCACGCTTGGCCGTGCGCTTCACGCTCATCAACCCGAGGAGCACACACGGCGTGCCGCCGATGCGCTCGAGTGTCGAGAAGGTGAAGCCGTGCAACTTGCCGTCGACGCGACAGACGGTGCTGAGCACCCAGTCTTCCTTGGCCTTCGACAACGCACCGATGTCGAACGCACCACCCATCGACGCCATCTCATCGAGATCGCCGTCGGTGAGCGCCGCGCAGTCCCTGGTGTCCACCTGGAGTGCCATTGCCCTGAAGCTCCCTGTCGAATCGAACCACCCGGCACCGGGTGAAGGTTGACCTGAGTCACCCATTCTGCCACTGGATCGACCGTTTTCCTTGCGTCGGACACGTTTCTGCGCCGGACGACGTCGGGAGCACCACCGGATGGGTGGTGGTCAGAGCATCACGGCGTCGTGACCCAGCGCCATGCGCAGTTCGCCGACCACCCGGTCGAGGTCGACACAGAACTCGTCGGCGAGTCGCAACACCTTGCCCGGGCCGATGTGCAGGTACACCGGCGACGCTCCCGGATGCTCGCTGAGAATCGAGCGGATCTGGTTGATGCGCAGCTCGTTGAGCGTCGTGGCCGGAACACGGAGACGAAGTGGTAGCGCCGACCCCGTGTCGAGGCCCTCCAGAACCTGGACGTCCTTCACCATGAAGCCCACACGGGTGTCGTCGCGGCGGTCGAGCCGGCCCTTGACGGTGACGATGGCATCGTCGGTGAGCTTGTGACCCAACTCCATCAGGTCACGGGGGAACACGGTGCACTCGATCGACGAGTCGAGGTCTTCCAGCAGGAAGACCGCCATCTGGTCACCCTTCTTGGTGAACTTGCGGGCCAGGTTCGTGATGAGGCCACCGAGCGTCACGAGGCTCCCGTCGTCGCGATCGGCTGCCTCCGCGATGCTGCAGTCGGCCTTGCGGCGCAGGGCCGTTTCCACGCCCAGCAACGGGTGGTCGCTGACGTACAGACCGAGCATCTCCTTCTCGAACCGCAATCGGTCGGACTTGTCGAACTCGACCTCCGGAATGGGGATGCGTTCGGAGAACCCGCCATCGGACTCCTCCTCCAACCCACCGAACAGGCTCATCACACCCTGGTCGCGCTCGCGACGCCTGACGATGGTGGTGTCGATGATCTGCTCGAACACCATCAGCAGGCCCTTGCGCGGATGGCCGAGAGCGTCGAAAGCGCCACCCTTGATGAGCGACTCGACCGTTCTCTTGTTGAGCACCTGCTCCGGTACTCGTTCGACGAAGTCGTAGAACGAGTCGTAACTGCCGTTGGCGGAGCGCTCGACGAGCAGTTGCTCGACGAGACCCTCGCCCACGTTGCGAATGGCCGACAGGCCGAAGGTGATGGCTCCCGGGCTGCCACCGGGCAGGTCGACGTCGGCCGGCACCTCGCCCACCGACAGCGCGCCGAAATCGACCGCAGAGCGGTTGATGTCGGGAGTGAGCACCTTCACACCCATGGAGCGGGCGTCGCTGAGGTAACCCGCCGCCTTGTCGAGGTTGCCCTTCACTGAGGTGAGGAGACAGGCCATGTACTCGACGGGGTAGTGCGCCTTCAGGTAGGCCGTCTGGTAGGTGACGAGGCCGTAGCCGTAGCTGTGGCTCTTGTTGAAGGCATAGTCGGCGAACTTCGCGATGACGTCGAACAGTTGCTCGCCGAGCGCCTTGCCGTACTCCATGCGCTCGCACCCGGCCTCGAAGTTCGAACGCTCCTTCGCCATCACCTCGCGGCTCTTCTTGCCCATCGCCTTGCGCAGGCTGTCGGCCTCGGCGAGCGAGTAGCCGGC
>CAZQPJ010000321.1:0-3072 GCA_964595105.1 uncultured Bifidobacterium sp. | reverse complement strand
GTTCGACGGGCGCTACTTCGCTGGCGACGGGGCCAAGCTCGACGACGATGGCTACCTGTGGCTGCTCGGCCGCGTGGATGACGTGATGAATGTGAGCGGTCACCGCATCAGCACCACCGAGGTCGAGTCGGCGCTGGTGAGCCATCCGGCCGTGGCCGAGGCGGCGGTGGTGGGCGCCAACGACGCCACCACGGGTCAGGCCATCATCGCCTACGTCATCCTGCGCGGCGGTCAGGAAGTGTCGGAAACCGACCTGCGCAACCACGTGGCGCACGAGATCGGTGCCATTGCCAAGCCGAAGACCATCTACCTCACGCCCGACCTGCCGAAGACCCGCAGCGGAAAGATCATGCGCCGTTTGCTGCGCGACGTCGCCGAGGGCCGCAACCTCGGCGACACCACCACGCTCGCCGATGCCGGCGTGGTGAACGAGCTGCAGCGGCGTGCCACCGAATCACCCACCGACGACTGACGTGGGCGGCGACGCAGGCAAGCGCCGCCGACGCGTTTCTCAAGACCGACGGTGCGGTTGCCGATAGTCCCCATGTGACGATCGACGAGAGCCCGATGGGTGGGGGATTCACCTCCACGGACGAACTGCCCGTGAAACTCGACCTCCCATTGCTCGCCGTACCGGCCCCGATGAGGCTCGAGGATCTCATTCCCCTTCGCCCGGCGGCACCGGCTGCTCAGGCTGCTCCCGCCGACCTGGGAGAGCACGCGCCCGCGAACCCCGCGCCGTCGGCGCCATCTCCGGCAGCAACACCGCCTCCGGTGATCGACAACGCGGCGCTGGCTGCGGCGGTGGAGGCCGAACTCAACCGACTTGCGTACATCCCCGATCTCGAGGACGTGGAGGGTCCGGTCGAGGTGCCCGTGATCACCCCTGCGGAGCCGACGTTGATCGCCCCGCTTCCCAACGCTGAGCCCGCACCGGCGGAGCCCTCGTCGCCCGAGCCTGCGGTGGCAGGTCCTCCTGCTGCTGCGGCGGTTCCCGAACCTGCTCCGACACCTGCCGTCGCGCCGACGCCGGCTCCCGCTGCCTCTCCGGTGGTGGCGGCTCCGTTGCCGATGCTGCAGCAGGGTGAGGTGTTCACTCCGAAGCAATCGGCGGCGCCCATCAAGCATGCCTACGCCGACCTGCTCACCGCTGCGGCGCCCGCCGCGCCGCCTCGTCGCAAGAAGCGCCGCATCTTCCGCAAGTTCCTGTCGCTGCTCGTGTTCCTCGGCATGGTGGGAGGCGGCCTGTTCGCCGTGAAGTACTACGTGCTCGACCGGGTGAAGTGGACCCCCGAGATCGAACCTCTGGCCAAGGAGGTCGAGACCACCGCCGGCGTTGCGTTCGACCACGACGTGCAGGTGGTGCCGCTCCCCTCCGACGACTATGCGCTGCGACTGGCCAACGACGTCGTTGGCGTCACCGGCGACAATCAGGCGCGAACGGCGGCAGTGTGGCGTGCGCTCGGGGTCGCGTCGGGTGTGTTCGATCGCCGATCGATCGGCCTCGCCGCAATGGCGGAGTCACCGGTCTTCTATGACCCTGCCGACGACACCATCTACGAGGTGTCGGGCCTGCAGCCCGAGCTGCGCACGTTCGCCATGCACCGTGCCCTCACGATGGCCTTGCTCGACCAGAAGTTCGGCTGGTCGCGTCGCCTGGCCGACGCGTCGCCGTCGGTGCTGCGCGGCACCAGGGCGCTCTACGACGCCGAGGCGCTGAACGTGGCGACATCACTGTTGGCTCCCGAACAGCGTGCGACTGTGAACGCACAACTGTTCGGCATGTATTCGCAGTACTCGATTCCTGCCAGTCCGGCACCGTTCGCCTCGGCGGTGGCCGGCCGTCCCGGTGTGGCGCTGCAGCCGTACCTGCAGTCGCTCAGTCAGTCGGAACTCGATGCCGTGCTCGCCACGCCCTCGATCACCGACAGCCAGATGCTCGACCTCCGCCGCCTGGTGACGCCGGTCGCCCCGGAAGGCACGGCAGCATCGGAAGGAATGTTGTTCTGGTACCACGCCCTGGCGGCTCGCCTCGACGACGACCTTGCCTGGCGGACCGCACTCACCTGGATCGGCGATGACGTGGTGGTGACCAACCAGAACGGTGTCGCGTGTGTCGATGCCACCTTCGTCGTGCCGGCCGCCTCGGTCGACGCCGCAAAGGCAGGTTTCGATGCATGGGCGGCGGCGGCCCCGCCGGCGGCGGCCACGCTCGTCTCCCAGACGCAGGGCACCAGCGGGCCCGCCCAGTTGAAGATCCATGCGTGTGATCCGGGTGATTCCGTCCCCACCAACGACGGGTCGTTCCGGTTGTCACTGGGTGGCGCACCCCTGCGCGCCGAGCAGTACCGGTTGATGCGAGCCACACAGGCCACCCTGCCGGCCGCCACGGTGGCGTGCGCGGTGTATGCGGGTGACGCGATCAGCTCAGGCGACGAGCGCGGCCTCGTGGATCCGTTGGAGGGCTGGGCGGCGCCGGTGACGCATCCGACGCCTAATCCCGGAAGTTGTTGAACTGCAGGGGGATGCCGAGGTCGGCCCCCTTCAGCAGTGCGATCACGGCCTGAAGGTCGTCGCGCTTCTTGCCGGTGACGCGCACCGTGTCGCCCTGGGTCTGACTGCTCACACCCTTGGGGCCCTTCTCCTTGATCATCCGGTTGATCTCGCGGGCCTTGTCGGAGTTGATGCCCACGGCGATGGTGACGGTCTGACGCACCGTGTTCTGTGTGGCCTCCTCGACCTTGCCGTAATCGAGGCCCTTCAGCGACACACCGCGCTTGACGAGCTTCTCCTCCACCACGATGCGGAGTGCGGTGAGCCGGTCTTCGCTGACGGTGCGGAGCGTGAGCACGAGATCGTTCTGCTCGATGGTCGAGTTGGTGTTCTTGAAATCGAACCGGGTGTTGATTTCCCGCTGGGCCTGGTCGACCGCATTGCGAACCTCTTGGCGGTCGACCTCGGAGACGACGTCGAAACTGGACATGTGGCAAGCGTAGTGAAGGCGGTAACCTCACACACCGCTGATGGGTCGGTGCCCGAGTGGCCAAAGGGAGTTGACTGTAAATCAACCGG
>CAZQPJ010000320.1:1660-3092 GCA_964595105.1 uncultured Bifidobacterium sp. | reverse complement strand
GGCGCGGGCGCCCAGCGCGGCGAGGTCGCTGCCGGCGCCCGGTTCGGAGAACAACTGGCACCAGATGTGGTCGCCGCGGAGCATCGCAGGGAGGTACTGGGCCTGCTGCTCGGGGGTGCCGTGGGCGATGAGCGTGGGGCCCACCATGCCGATGGCCACGGCGAAGGCGCCGGTGGCCACGGCGAAGTCGCCCTGTTCCTCGTTGAAGATGGCGGACTGGATGGGGGAGGCGCCGCGTCCCCCGAACGCCGCCGGCCAACTGATGCCTGCCCAGCCGTGCTCGTGAAGCGTGCGCTGCCAGGCACGACATTCGTCGACGTGCTCGGCGAGGTCGTCGAAGTGCATGGTCTGGCCCGTGGTGCGCGGCGCTGCGTGCTGGCTCAACCAGCCACGTGCAAGGGCTCGAAACTCGGCCTCCTCGGGCGAGTCACCGATGTGCATAGGGGTCACGATCTCCAACGACGAGCGGTTTCTGAAAGCATGTCAGATACGTGGTCGAACGGTCGAACCGTCCTCCTTCGAGGTGAATCTGATAGGACTCGCCCATGAAGTTCTGGTGTGCCACCGCGTTCATGGACAGCCGCGAGCTCATTGCGGTGTCGCAGATGCTCGATGCCTGCGGGTACGACGGCCTGATGGTGTCCGACCATCTGGTCTACCCGCAGCGGCTCGAGAGCAAGTACCCCTACTCGCCGTATCCCGACGGTCGGCCGATGTGGGCACCCGAGGCGGCGTGGCCCGACCCGTGGGTGCTCATCGGGGCCATGGCAGCGGTCACCACCCAACTGAACTTCACCACCAACATCTATGTGGCACCCATGCGGCCGCTGCTGCAGGTGGCGAAGGAAGTGTCCACTGCGTCCGTCATCTCCGGCGGCCGTGTGGCGCTGGGTGCCGGTGCCGGCTGGATGAAGGAGGAATTCGACCTGCAGGGCCAGAGCTTCTCGAACCGCGGCAAGCGCTTCACCGAGATGGTGCGCGCGCTGCGCGAACTGTGGAAGCCGGGCTGGGTGGAGTTCCACGGTGACTACTACGACGTGCCGGCCTGCACCATGGAGCCCACGCCGGCCGCCCCGATCCCCATCTACATCGGCGGTCACACCGATGCGGCCCTGCGTCGTGCTGCCGAGGTGGGCGATGGCTGGATCGGCAACGCCTATCCGCTCGACGAAGCCCGGCACCACATCGGTCGGCTGAAGGGGTACCTGAAGGAGTTCGGTCGCGAGAACGACCCCTTCGAGATCATCTGCGGCCTCTATGCCATGCCCACCCCCGACCTGTTCCGCATGGCCGAGGAGGAGATGGGCCTCACCGGCACCCTGTGCATGCCATGGGCGCTCGACCAGAACGTGTCAAAGGGCAACATGGAGGGCCTCACGCGCTCGGCCGAGGTGTTCCGTCCGTCGATCGAACAGTTCGCCGCCGACGTCCT
>CAZQPJ010000320.1:0-1560 GCA_964595105.1 uncultured Bifidobacterium sp. | reverse complement strand
TACCAGTCGAAGTAGGCGGCGGCATCGCTCTGGGCGATCTCGAACGAGGCGGGCTGGCCGGTGGTGCGGGCTCGCACCAGTGCGGCGCAGATGGCCAGCGCAGCGAACGCGGGGCCGGCGGTGATGCCCACGTTCACCTGGTTGGGGATGTGGCAGAAGCCCTGCTCGTCGACCACGGGTGCCACGACGCCGGCCCACGCGTCGTAGGCCACGCCGTGCGAGGGCAGGTTGCGGTACGGCCCCGTGGCGCCGTAGCCGGAGATGGAGCACACCACGATGCGCGGGTTCAGTTCGCGCAACCGGTCGAATCCGAAGCCGATCCGGTCGAGGAAGCCCGGTCGCATGCCTTCGATCACCACGTCCGCCTCCGCCACCATGCCGGCGAACTGTTGGCGGCCCTCGTCGGTCTTCATGTCGAGCGTGAGGAACCGCTTGCCGCGGTTGAGGTGCAGGTGCATCAACGACAGTGGGCCGTCATCGGTGTTGATGATCGGCCAGGTCATCTGGCGTACGTAGTCGCCGGTGGGGCCTTCGATCTTGGTGACGTCGGCGCCGAGGTCGACCAGGAATCCGCCCACGGCACCGGGGCCGAGAATCGAGAGGTCGAGCACCTTCACGCCCTCGAGCAGACGTACGGGGCTGCGGAAGCCGGAGATGTCCATGCTCAGCCCGGCCAGACGATCGACTGCATCTCGGTGTAGGCGTGCATGCCGAAGTCGCCGCCGTCACGGCCGACGCCCGACATCTTGAAGCCGCCGAACGGCGTGTCGTGGTTGCGTTGCGCCGTGTTGATGCCCACGTTGCCGCTGCGGAGTCGTTTCGCCGTGCGGAAGGCTCGCTCGGTGTTCTGCGAGAACACGTAGTCGTAGAGCCCGAAGTCGGTGCCGTTGGCGATGGCGATGCCTTCCTCGTCGTCGTCGAACGGCACCACCACGATGACGGGCCCGAAGATCTCCTCCTGCACCGGGGTCATGCCGGGCCTGCAGTCGGCCAGCAGGGTGGGCCCCACGAAGTAGCCGTTCTCGCAGCCCGACGGCAGGTCGGGGTTGCGTCCGTCGACCACCACGGTGGCACCCTCGGCGGCACCGGCGTTCACGTAGCCACGCACGCGGTCTCGGTGCACTGCCGAGATGACCGGACCCACCACGGTGTCGAGCGATGTGGGGTCGCCCACCGTGAGCCGTGGCGCGGTGGCGGCCAGCGCCGACACCAGTTCGTCGTAGCGGCTGCGGTGCACCACCGCGCGGGTGGGTGCCGTGCAGATCTGGCCGGAATGGAAGCCCCACACGCTGGCCAGCGCGGTGACCGCCGTGGCCAGGTTGGCGTCGTCGAGCACCAGCGCGGCGCCCTTGCCGCCGAGTTCCAGCAGCAGGCGCTTCATCGTCGCGCCGCCGGCCTCGAAGATGCGCTGGCCCACCGTGGTCGAGCCGGTGAAGCTCACCATGTCGACGTTGCGGGTGGACGTGAGGTGTGCCGGCACGTCGGGCCCGGTGGAGGTGACCACGTTGATGACGCCGGGTGGGAAGCCCACCGACTGCATGATCTCGGCGAGTTCGATGA
>CAZQPJ010000319.1:0-3105 GCA_964595105.1 uncultured Bifidobacterium sp. | reverse complement strand
GGTGCTCGACTGGGAACTGTGCACGCTCGGCGATCCGCTGGCCGATGTCGGCTATGTGGGCGTCTACTGGAACGACGGCGATGCCGCGCTGGCACGGGCGAACGACCCGACGCCGGCAGGTGGCTTCCCGAAGTACGCGGAACTGCTCGAGCGCTATGCCGTGCGGACGGGGCGCGACCTGTCCGACATCGACTACTACGTCGCGTTCGGATGCTGGCGCCTCGCAGTGATCAGCGAAGGGGTGTACGCCCGCTACCTTCACGGCGCAATGGGACAGCAGGAGGGTGTCGACCTCGACACCTTCAAGTTGGGAACCGAGAACCTCGCCGAGCGTGCGCTCGCAGCGATGAGGAGGCTGGCATGAGCACTGACGTACTCGAGGGATGGGAGAAGTCGACCTTCACCGCCGCAGGGTTCACCCGCGACGTCTACCGCCGCGGCACGGGCCCCGGCGTGGTGGTGGTGCACGAGATTCCGGGCATCACGCCGAAGGTCGCCGAGTTCGCGAACGACGTGGTTGCGGCCGGCTTCACGGTGCTGATGCCGTCGCTCGTGGGAACGCCGGGCAAGGCCCCGAGCGGCGGGTACATGACGTCATCGATGAGCAAGGTGTGTGTGTCGAAGGAGTTCACCAGTTGGGCTCTCAACCAGACCTCGCCCATCATCGGCTGGTTGCGCGCCCTCGCCCGCAACCTCCATCAGGAGGTCGGTGGTCCCGGCGTCGGCGCAGTGGGGATGTGCTTCAGCGGCGGCTTCGCGCTGGCGATGATGGTCGACGACATCATGGTGGCGCCCGTGTTGAGCCAGCCCTCGATGCCCTTCGCAGTGGGCAAGAAGGCCCGCGGTGCCGATCTCAACCTGTCGCCCGACGACGCGTTGGTGATTGCTCGCCGCGCCTCGGAAGGGTGCCAAGTGCTCGGTCTGCGCTTCACCGGCGACAAACTGGTGGGCGACAGGTTCGCCTCGTTGCGGCGGCTGCTGGGTGACTCGTTCATCGCCGTCGAACTCCCGAGCGCCACCAAGCGCGATCACTCGGTGCTCACCGAGCAGCGCGACGAGCCGAGCGTGCAGAAGGTGCTGCAGTTCTTCCGCGACCGTCTGGCCGCCACCTCGTCCTGACCCTTATCGAGGTTCCTGTACGGCATAGAGCTGCACCAACGCCTCGGTCTGAGCGGGGAGGGGTGCGAGCTCGAGGGTGATGGTGAAGCGGGCGGCGGTCCCCTGCACGTCGATGGTGCCATGACTCCAAGCCGCTGCGCGCACACCGAGCACCCGAAGGCGGCCATGCCGTGCCACGAGACGAGCCGCCTGAGCGGCACGGCGTTCGAACGACTCGTCGAGCGCCACGTTGTCGCTGAACATTGCGTCAGCCTCTGCGTCGGTCCAGTCGTTGAGCAATGCCACGAGTCGGTGGGCTGCCGATTCGAACAATGGGGCGGCAAGCCCGGGCCGCAGCGGCACCATGCCCTCGCGCTGCATCTCGGCCAGCATTCGAAGGGTGAGGGCGCCCATGGGTGCATAGGTGGTGTTGGCGAGCGCGATCACACCCACGCCACGGCCCTTCATCCAGCGCATGTTGGTGCCGTAGCCGGGAAGACCGCCGGAGTGGGCGATGACCATGCCGAGGTCGGCGTCGTCGCGGAGGTTGAGGCCGAATCCGTACCCGGCCGGGCTGGTGCGACCGGCCAAGGTGGTGACGCCCACGTAGGTGTGCATTCGCTGCATCTCCCGGCGCAAGGCGGTGGACAGTCGAGCAGGTCCCACCTCGCCGGCGGGGTCGCTGTTCGCCGAGTCGAGCCACGCCACCCACTTGGCCAGGTCGGCCACGGTGGTCCACAGCCCGCCCATCGGGGCGATCTCGCCGTCGCCGATGGGGTGCGGCAGGTCGGGCACGATGGCGTCGTCCTGCGTGCGGTGCGGCCGCGCCCAGCGCAGGTCGTGCGGTTCCACCCAGCGGGTGTTCGTCATGCCGAGTGGGGCGAGCAGGCGCTCCGACACGTGGTCCTGCACTCGCCGGCCGGTGACCGCCAGCACCGTGCGGCCGATCATGCCGAAGCCCAGGTTGCTGTACTCGTAGCCGTCGTCGGGCAGTCGGGCGAAGAATGGCCCGGCTGCGTAGATCCGGTCGATCTCGTCGGGCGTCATGTCGAGGTGGCGATCGGCCCAGGCGTCGTCGGTGGCCATGCCGGCCGTCATGCTCAACAGGCGCCGCAACGTGATGGGCGCCGAACCGGGCGGGCCCTTCACGCCAGCCAACTCGGGTGCGTACTCGGCCACCGGCACGTCGAGCGAGAGGGCGCCCTCGTCACGCAGCGACAGCACGGCGGCACTGGTGAAACTCTTCGTCATCGAGGCGATGCGGTAGACGGTGTGCTGGTCGGGTGCGGCCCCGTCGTGCAGTGTGCCCACACCACCGTGGGCCACGAGCGCGCCGTCGCCCACCAAGCCCCACGCAATCGAAGGGCAGTGGTGTTCGGCCGCAGCCTCGACGGCCAGCCTGCCCAACAGGTCGGCGGCGCTCATCCCTCGAGCGCGCCGGTGATGGCCGCGAACAGTTCGTCGTAGGTGTGCGTGGCGGGGAACTGCGGGAACTGCGCCGTGATGGAGTCGGGGGCGTGGAACCAGAACCCCGCATGTGCGGCGCCCAGCATTGCCGAGTCGTTGTACGAGTCGCCTGCGGCCACCACCCTGTAGTTGAGCTCACGGAAGGCGTTCACGGCATGGCGCTTCTGGTCGGCCATGCGCAGTCGGTAGTCGACGATGCGGTCGTCGTGAACCACCAACTGGTGGCACAGGATGGTGGGCATCCCCAGTTGCCGCATCAGCGGAGCGCCGAACTGCTCGAACGTGTCGCTGAGAATGACCACCTGGGTTCGATGGCGCAACGCGTCGAGGAAGTCCTTGGCACCCTCCATCGGCTCGAGCCCGCCGATCACGTCGGCGATGAGGCTCATGGTGAGTCCGTTGGTGGCCAGCAGTTCGAGACGCCCACGCATCAGCACGTCGTAGTCGGGTTCGTCGCGGGTGGTACGGCGCAGTTCGGGGATGCCCGTGCGCTCGGCCACGGCGATCCAGATCTCGGGCACCAGGACGCCTTCGAGATCG
>CAZQPJ010000318.1:0-3105 GCA_964595105.1 uncultured Bifidobacterium sp. | reverse complement strand
TGTGGGTGTTCGTTGACGCACCCGACCGCCAGTCTCGCGATTTTGCCTATCTCGTTGCCAGCGACCAGGAGGTGGGCGCCGTCGGTCGGTCGACGATCACCAATCACAAGGCGACGCGCACGTTCCGCCCTGCAACCGCTGACGTGCTGCTCGAAACCGTGCGAACTGCCGCACGGCGCGACACCAACTGACCGCCGCATTCCAAGAATCGGCGTTTCACATTCCAAACCGCCGGCGGCGCATCATGCGCCAGCAGGGAGGGAGCATTTCGGAACACTCCCCACGGAGGCGGGACTTCCGCGTGGGGCTCCGCATGGAGCTCCGCGTGAATCTCGGTCGCCATGATACGAAAAGGGAAGGCGTACATCGCACGGCAAGTCACTGCATCGAGATCGATGCTGAACATCCTCCTGGTTCCCTGCGCGTTCACCCTGCAACGTCTGCGCATCTCGCGGGTGACCCGATGCGGGTCGCGCCCCAACGCGACTTCTACCTGGCCGGCACGACCCCGATCGGTCGCCTGAAGCCGATGGCGGCCAGCACGCGTGGATCGGTCGAGTTCCCGAACTGCCAGTCCGGGTGCGCGCCCAGTGCGTCGTTCACTATGGAGAAGGCCAGGCGCAGCGCCGCATACGCCGTCATGGCGAGCATTGGTTCATCGTCGAACCCAGCCACACGAAAGGATTCGATGTCGGCAACGGCAGTCGGCAAGGAGCAACGACGGCGTGAATCGGTCGGCCGCTCATGTCAAGACCTTGCTCAGGCACAGATCCGAAGGGCCGGAGAACAACTCGGGCTTTCGCAGAGCTGCATCATTGCCGGAGCGGTTCAGGTCGATCTTGCGAGGTGCTACATCCCGCTGGTTACGGCTGCTTCATCCAACAGTGGCAACTGCTCGAGACCCAACAAGGCGAGGTACGTGTTGTGGTAGTGGTGCAGGGCGGGCTCATTGCGGCCGAAGATCACATCCCTCAGTGCCCCCGAGTTTGCGGCGGTCTGCTGCGAGGCGGCCATTGCATAGTCCTCGTCGCGGATCACATGCGCGAACTTCTCGGCGATGTCAGCAGCGAATGCAGTGATCTCATCGCCCATCGCGGCAAGGGCTGGCTTGAGGTAGAAGCTCACACGGCTCACATGCCGGCTCGGGTCCTTGCGATCGGGATAGGCCCGCACAAGAAAACACCCGGCATCGAACGGCAACAGAATCACGTTCGGGAAGATCCAGTACACGGGCAGACCGGCAACGGTGATGTCCCACTGCTCCTCAGGCAACAGGCGCATGGCGTCGATGTCGCGCTTGCACAGGATCATCCGGTGCAGATGGCCAGCCTCGTCGTAGCACTGCACGTTGCCGTGGAACCCGTTGAACAGCGTGTCCCTGTGCAGCACGGAGAAGTGGTACGTCTCACCG
Organism: uncultured Bifidobacterium sp.; assembly: GCA_964595105.1. Classification (GTDB taxonomy): domain Bacteria; phylum Actinomycetota; class Acidimicrobiia; order Acidimicrobiales; family Ilumatobacteraceae; genus UBA668. The sequence goes on along the minus strand of CAZQPJ010000318.1, from coordinate 1,694 downwards.
AAGGTATCCATCGCCAGCTTCCAGTTGCACCCCGTCTCGAACACCTGCCGTGTCAGCGGGACGAGATCGGCGAAGTGCCACGTGGGAAACTCGTCGTTGAACCATTCGCCCAACAGCTGGTCGAGATCGATCGCGGCTTCCGGGTCAGGGTGCACGAACAGCAAGCCGTGCCGTTCCTCAGCCGCAAGCGGACGCAGGCCGAGACAGCTCTTGTCGACGTCGCCGAAGTGTTCGGACTTCGGTAGACCAACCAGCGCGCCACCGGTGTCGTAGGTCCACGCATGAAATGGGCAGCTGAAGCGTCGCGTCGTGCCGCGCTCCTCGGTTTCCACGATGACCCCCCGATGACGGCACGAGTTCACGAATGCCTTGAAGGACCCATCGAGATCGCGAGTTGCCAAGATCGGAATCCCGAGGTCGTTGTTCGTCAGGAACGAGCCCGGTTCAGGGAGGTCGCCCGACAGCCCGATGCACTGCGGCGTCGCCATGAAGAACTCGTTCCACTCGCGCTCCGACCGCACAGGATCGGTGTAGATCGCTGTCGGCATACGGCGGAGACCGCCTGCGTCCTCGTTCGTGCCCGCATCGAGGTGCGCGCAGAGCTGTTTGATCAGACGTACTTGCTCATCGTGACGCATACTTAGAGTGAACTCTAAATATGTCGAAGGGTCAAGTCCGTCAACTCATCCGGGCCACCCCGACACTGCAAGCCCGACTTGAAAGAAGCCCAGCCAAGGTGCGCCAGACTCTTGCCGTGGGAGGACTGCGGGATCTCAACAAGGCGAAGCGGCGTGACGCCATCCTGGACGCTGCGGTCATCCTGCTCGGCACACGCGACTCCAGTGACATCACCACCGAAGAGATCGCTGCGCTCGCCGGCGTCTCAGCGGCCACCGTGTACAACTTGGTCGGCACACGCAACGAGCTGATGTACCAACTCGTCGGCCGAATCCTGACCGACCTTGCCGAATCGCTGCAGGCGCTCGACCCCGGCGACCCGATCGCCGCGGCACAGCTGGTCGTCGATCACACCGTGCGCGCATTCGTCAGCAACCCCAACGCATACCGACAGGTTGTTGCTGTTACTCAACGCGCTGCGGCCGCACACCCCACTCCGATCGAGCCATCCAGCTTTCAAGTCGTGGCCATGCGCCAGGCACAGTCCATGGGCATCATCCGCAACGACATCGACGCATCGGGATTGGCCCGCCAGATCTTCCTTTCCTACACGGGAGCCGCCATGTTGTGGAGCTCGGGCCGACTCGACGATGCGGGCCTGCTGACTGCCGCCCGGCATGGACTCTTCACCGCTCTTGCCGCAGCAGCCACCGACGACTACCGAGAACAGTTCCTCGATCGCATGCGACCTCTCAGCAAGGCTCTCGAAAAGAAGGCGTGGAGATTCAACGGGCCACCCAACGCCACGTCGTAGCCAGCCGGAATGTCAGCGACACGTCGACACGCCAGGGGCTGGTCGTCACGCCACGAGAGAATGTGGAAGGCCGACCGTGCGCGACCCAACCTCAGTCCTTCATCGCTCAGTACGAGTCTCGGATTGACCGAGTTGAACTGAATGCATGAACACCCGGCGGTGTGAGGGTCGGACTACTCGGTTGGCAAGGGTACCGGCACCCGGAGAACACCCGCCGGTACCATCACCGAGTGGCTCGGGTCGTCTTCACCGCCAATCTGCA
>CAZQPJ010000317.1:0-3115 GCA_964595105.1 uncultured Bifidobacterium sp. | reverse complement strand
AACTCGAGTTCTTCGTACCGCCGACCGAGAGCGCTCACTGGTACGCGTACTGGTGCAACGCGCGTCTGCAGTGGTACATCGACCTCGGTATCCCCGCCGACATGCTGGTACTGCGTCCGCACGACGCCGACGAACTGAGCCACTACTCGAGCGGCACCAGCGACATCGAGTTCAAGTACCCGTGGGGCTGGGGTGAGCTCGAGGGTGTGGCGCAGCGGACCAACTACGACCTCACGCAGCACGCCAACCACAGCGGTCAGAAGCTCGACTACTTCGATCAGTCGACCAACGAGCGGTACATCCCGTACGTCATCGAACCGGCGGCGGGCGTGAACCGCGCCATGGCTGCCTTCTTGCTCGCCGCGTACGACGAGGACGAAGTGGGCGGCGAGGCGCGCACCATCCTCCGCCTGCACCCGCGGCTGGCGCCCTACAAGGTGGCGGTGCTGCCGCTCAGCAAGAAGGACACGCTCACTCCGCTGGCCCGCAACATCTTCCGGTCGCTCAGCGAGCGTTACATGGTCGACTACGACGACACGCAGTCGATCGGCAAGCGCTACCGCCGTCAGGACGAAGTGGGTACACCCCTCTGCATCACGGTCGACTTCGAGTCGCTGGAAGATGGCGCGGTCACCATTCGCGACCGTGACACCACCGAGCAGGTGCGGGTGCCCATCGACTCACTGGTCGCCGAGGTCGGCGCCCGGCTCGGTTTCTGACCCGGCGCTGCTGTTACGGTTCGCCGCAGTTCGAACGACCGAGAGGGATGGAACCGATGAGCAAGGTGGGCGTGTGGGTGAAGCTCGAGACCAAGCCGGGTATGCGTGATGAGGCGATCGCCATCATCCAGGAGGCGCTCGACGCGGTGAAGGAGGAGGAGGGCACGTTGCTGTACCTCCTCAACGCCGACCCCAGCGACGAGAACGTCCTGTACTTCTACGAGGCCTACGCCGGCCAGGACGCGCTCTCCGCGCACGTCAGCGCCCCGTGGTTCGCCGAATTCGGCCCGAAGTTGGGCCCGGTTCTCGCAGCGCGCCCCAACATGAGCTTCATCACGCCGCTCGGCGGCAAGGGTCTCTGACCCCCTGCCCCCGTGGCCACCTATCTCGACCGAATCCTCGATCGTCATCGCGAGGTAGCCGCGACTGATCGTCGCCCCATCGACCCGCTCATCGCCGAAGCCGTGGCGATGGAGCCGGCCCGCGGCTTCCGTGCGGCACTGGCGGGTCGGTCGCACCTCGGTGTGATCAGCGAGATCAAGCGTCGGTCGCCCTCCAAGGGTGACCTCAACGCCGGGCTCGACCCCGTGTGGCTGGCGGGCGAGTACCAGCGAGGTGGTGCGTCGTGTCTCTCGGTGCTCACCGACGAGGAGTTCTTCGGTGGATCGGTGGTCGACCTGCAGGCGGCGCGGGCCGCGTGCTCGCTGCCGGTGCTGCGCAAGGACTTCACGGTGTCCGAACGTGACGTGCTCGACGCACGGTTGATGGGGGCCGACTGCGTGCTGCTGATCGCCGCTGCGCTCGACCGGGCGGAGCTGATCGGTTTCCACGCTCTTGCCGTGGAGATCGGCCTCGACGTGCTGGTGGAGATACACGACGAGCCCGAACTGGAGGTGGCGCTCGACGCAGGCGCCACTCTCATCGGCGTGAACCAGCGAGATCTGGTGACCTTCCAAGTGGATCACGACCGCGCCGTCCGGATGGCCGGAGTGATGCCGTCCCACGTGGTGAAGGTGGCCGAGAGTGGCGTGCGTGGGACCGCCGACGCAGCGAGTCTCCGCGCCGCTGGGTACCACGCCGTGCTGGTGGGGGAGACCCTCGTCACCTCGGGTGATCCGGCTGCTGCGGTGACCGCGCTCGTGGAGGCCTGAGCAGCGGATATCGATACCTCCGACCGGCATCGCCCGGGGGTACGGTGGTGGCGCATGTTCGTGAAGATCTGCGGAATCACCAACGAGGACGACGCCCTCTTCGCCGTGGCGATGGGTGCCGACGCGGTCGGTTTCGTGTTCGCTCCGTCGCCGCGCCAGGTGGCCGTGCAGACCGTGTACGACATCACCCGGCGCCTTCCTCCGGAGATTCTCACGGTCGGCGTGTTCCGCGACGAGGCCCCGGCGCGGGTGATCGACATGGTGCATCGTGCCGGCCTCAAGGCTGCACAACTCCATGGTCACGAGACCCCCGAGAGGGTGGGCGAGGGGGCGCAGCAGATCCGGTGGGGCATCAACGCCGTCACGGCTGGTTCTCCCGATGCGCAACGCGCCGACGCGTTCGGTACCGATCTGGTGCTCGTCGATGCTCCGAACCCGGGCGGCGGCAAGGTGTTCGACTGGACCCTCATGGACGCCGTGGCGGCCGGGCCGCGCATCGTGCTGGCGGGCGGTCTCGACCCTGACAACGTGGCCGAAGCCGTGCGTCTCGTGCGGCCGTGGGGTGTCGACGTGTCGTCCGGGGTGGAGCGCTCTCCCGGTAGGAAGGACGCCCTGAAGGTGAAGGCCTTCATCGAACGGGCTCGGGCTGCGGCGCCGTCGCAGCACCTCGGGCCCGATCTCATGCCCTACGACTGGGCTGACGACGAAGATTGAGGGAAGAGTGTCGACATGTCATTGATGGCTGAACCTTCTTCCGCGGGCCGATTCGGCGAGTTCGGGGGGCGCTTCGTCCCCGAGACCCTGGTGCCTGCGTGCCAGGAACTCGAGGCGTCGTTCGCCGAAGCGTGGGCCGACCCCGTGTTCCGTGCCGAACTCGACCATGTGCTGCGTACCTACGCGGGTCGGCCGAGCATCCTCACCGAGTGCAGCAACCTCGGCGCTCAACTCGGCATCCGTCTGGTGCTGAAGCGCGAAGACCTGAACCACACCGGCTCGCACAAGATCAACAACGTGCTCGGTCAGGCGTTGTTGGCCAAGCGCATGGGGAAGAAGCGCCTCGTGGCCGAGACCGGTGCGGGTCAGCACGGGGTGGCGAGCGCCACCGCCGCCGCATTGCTCGGCATGGAGTGCAAGGTCTACATGGGTGCAGTCGACGTGGAGCGTCAGGCGCTGAACGTGTTCCGCATGAAGTTGCTGGGCAGCGAGGTGGAGGCCGTGCACAGCGGCAGCCGCACACTCAAGGAC